>JAGHBS010000159.1 GCA_021160865.1 Planctomycetota bacterium
GCATTGTACTATCCCGATCGAATAGGTGAACCTTGCGGTAAGTCTCTTGACTTGGTAAATGTGGGTAAATTGCATTTTGAGAGTGCGAATTTTGACACCTACCCAGCCTTGGAGTTGGGATACCGTGCCGTTCGGACAGGTGGCTGTAGCGGTGCGGTACTAAATGCCGCTAACGAAGTTGCTGTCGAGGCATTTTGTGATGGTAAGATTCCCTTTGGCAGAATCATTGAAATCGTGCAGGAAGTCTTGGAGAAGGCAAGCATAAAAGCCGAAGTAAGTTTGGAGACGATTCTTGCTGCCGATGCCCAATCACGGCAAATTGCAAAGGAGATAATTGCTCGTGATACAGAAAGATAAAGCAGTAAATCAAGTGTGATTGATAACGAAAGGTTATATTCAAATAGGAACAAGTTAGCATGATTTGTGAGGCGCTGATGAATACTTTTACTTTAGCAATGGAAATTTCGACATTATGGTCGCAGTGGATTTGGCCACTGATAATGTTTGTTATCGGGCTTGGTTTGGTTATTGCGGTTCACGAGTTCGGTCATTTCATAGCAGCCAAGAAACTTGGGGTGAAGGTTGAAGAATTTGCTATTGGTTTTGGCAAGAGGATTATCGGAATCCAAAAAGGTGAGACGCTATATAGTTTCAGGATTATCCCCCTTGGTGGATATGTAAAGATGCTTGGTCAGGATGATTTCCGTCCGACAAGTACGGCTCAGGCTGATCCACGTTCCTGGCAGCGTGCTTCGCCCGGCAGGAGGTTGATTATTCTCAGCGCGGGGGTGTTTATGAACGTTGTTTTTGCGATTGTTGTGTTTGTTATCGCGTACATGGTCGGAATACGTTTTGTTGCACCGGTAGTAGGGGGGGTTGAGCCGGGCTTTCCTGCTGCTACGGTTGTACTGCCGGATAAGGTTGCCAAGGCAATGGGCGTTGAAAAGGCAGTCGGACTAATGCCAGGCGATAGAATAATTGCTATCAATGGCAAAAAGGTCAGACGGTTCAGTCAGGTTCAAATGGCAGCCATCCTTAGCGATACCGACGATGTCTTTCGTTTGACAATCGTTCGCAGGATTAAGGGAAAGGATATCCAGTTTGATGTCAATTTGAAGCCGAAACTTATCGACCGCGGTCCGTTAGTAGCCAAGTATGGCCGATATTATGTTTTTGGTCTGATTCGACCGTTCACCACTACCATAGAAGAACCAGGTCAAGATGGCTATGCTGGTAGTGAACGTTTCAAGAAAGGCGATAAAATTATTGCGATTGATAATAAGGAGGTGAAAAACTTCTGGGATATTGAACCGCTGATACGTTCCTGTGCGGGAAGGGATTTTGACGTCGTCGTCTTGCGTGGTGGTAAGCGAGTGACCGTTCGACTAAGTGAGCCTGTCGTGATGGGGGCATCTGAAGAAAATAGCAAGGAAGTTCTTGAAATACTCGGTGCCTGCTCTCGATTGAAAATCGCTGCGGTTGGGAAACATACCCCTGCTGAGAAAGCAGGTTTGAAAGAAGGTGATATTATTGTTGATTACAATAATCAGGGTGCGCCAAGCCGAAGTGAATTGCTTGCAATTAACAAGAAGCGCGAGGGCAAGCCCACCCCCATAACTGTGCTTCGGAATGGTAAACGTCTCTCACTGACCATCACACCTCGCAAGAGCAATGGCAGAGTGCTTATCGGGATAATTGCCACACCCGAGCAGGAAACTGTTACCGTCGCAAGGGTCATCCCTGCATCACCTGTTGATACTATTGGAGTGGCTGAAGGAGCGGTCATAACCAGCGTTAATGATGAAAAAATCACCAGCTGGTCGGACTTCTACGCCCAGCTATGTAAATTTAGGGATAAGAAAGTAGTTTTGGGTTATATTCTGGCAGGTAAGAGGCACCACGGTGATATTGGTATTCTCGATGCCAAAAAATTCAATCCGGATAATTATCTTCTTGGTACGCCTGCAATAGCAGGCTATCTCGAGATGAAGACTGAACCTATCCGTGGACATCCGCTTCAGGCACTTTTGTGGAGTGCCGAAGATACGTTGATGTGGATGGGTTCAGCATATAAGACCTTGCGGAACATTTTCAAAAGGCGAGCGAGTCTCAAAGGCGTCAGCGGACCGGTCGGAATAGGAACAGCAGCGGTTATGACGGGCAGAAAAGGTATGGTGGAGTTGGCGTATTTCATGGCGATGCTCTCCGCATTGGTAGCGGTTTTTAACTTCCTGCCGTTGCCGGTGCTGGACGGCGGGCATGTTGTCCTTGTGCTTATCGAGAAAATTCGTGGCAAGCCTCTGCCCATGAAGGTAGTTGCTGGTATTCAATACGCCGGCTGGATTCTGATTATTCTCGTTTTTATCTTGATAACCTGGATTGATATTCAGCGATTGATACCCTAATTGCCGCTATCTGCAAGGCGGAAGGAATTAGTTAGATTCTTACGGGGTTGAAAGATCAGTCGATTAAACAATATGGGATTTGGACGAAGGATGTCAGACTCATCGGAAAATTTGCAGGCGAACAGGAAAGAGATTGGGGTTGCTATTGTTGGCTGTGGAACTGTTGGTGGTGCCACTGCTTCTATCTTATTGAATCAGCAAAATCGTCTATCGAAATGTATTGATGTTCCAATTCTGCTTCGTGCAATTGTTGATGTTGACTTCACTCACGCCAGGCAATTGGGGCTTGACGAAAGCCTCTTTACCGACAATCTCGATGCAGTCTTGTCTCGTGACGATGTGCAAATCGTTGCTGAATTAATCGGTGGGACGGATAAAGCAAAAGAGGTTGTCGAGCGGGCGCTGCGAGCAGGTAAAAACGTTGTTACCGCTAATAAGGCACTGCTTGCTCATCATGGGTTTGAACTTGTGAAGATTGCCAGGGAGAATGGTGTTTGCATATCTTTTGAAGCAAGCTGTGCCGGGGCGATACCGATTATCTCCGTTCTCACCGAGCAGCTTGCCTGTGATAGAATTGACGCAATGTACGGTATTGTAAACGGGACGTGTAATTACATACTCACCGCAATGTCCCAGCAGAACCGAACTTACTCCGAAGCCCTTGCAATTGCTCAGCAGCACGGGATGGCTGAAGCCGATCCAAGCCTCGACGTGATGGGGCATGATTCAGCACATAAGTTGGCGATACTGGCAGCACTGGCTTTTGGACAGCGAATCGACCTTGAAAAAATCTACGTTGAAGGGATAAATAACCTCCACCCACAGGATATTCAGTACGGTAAAGAACTTGGATATGTGATAAAGTTGCTTGCAGTGGCAAAACGGCAGGGTGATGCACTATCGCTTCGAGTTCATCCTGCTTTTATTTCCACGCTACACCCATTGGCATGGGTTTCAGGCCCGTTCAATGCTGTCAGTATCTACGCTGAAAATGCAGGACACCTGATGTTCTATGGCAGGGGGGCAGGTGTGCCGGCAACCGCCGCTGCTGTTGTTGGTGATATTGCATCTATCGCATTGGGAAATGCTCAGCGAAAGTTTGATAAACTGCGACTCTGGCCTGATCGAAACGAACCGGCAAAACAACTCGATATAGGTACTGTTCGGTGCAGGTATTATATTCGACTTCAAGTGGAGGATCGCCCTGGCGTCTTTGCACAGGTCGCACGGATTCTTGGTGATCGGCAGATAAGCATATCATCACTTCTCCAGCATGAATCTGGCCCTGGCA
>JAGHBS010000284.1 GCA_021160865.1 Planctomycetota bacterium
GAAAGGAAAGTGTGATCGCAATATGATTAAGGTAAAAGCACGAGCAGGTGAATCTATTCAGCAGATGCTTCGTCGGTTTAAGAAGGTCTGCGAAAAGGAAGGGCTTATCAGAGACATCAAGCGGAATACGTACTACGAAAAACCTTCGGAGCGCCGACGCCGTCAGCTTCGCAAAAGCTTGAAACGACGGGCAGCAATGGAGAAAAAATAACCTCCAAAAAATTTCCCGATATACAAAAATGCAGAGAAGGACCGTCCGGCAGCGACATTATTATTCAGCGATATTATTTATTAATCCGTGCGGCGCAGTAAAAAGATTGATTTTTTAGATAAGCCTGCCTCGAAAAAATGCAGCAGTGTGATATAATCATCCTTCCGCTTTCCGAAATAACCGATAATCCCCCATTGCAGAAGTTGCAGAAATAAAATGCACGAAAGAATCGATAATCTGGCTCAGGAGTTCATCAATGCATCATAGCAATAATTTTAAACGGCATCGATTATTACCAATTCTAATCGGCGCATTCATAATATTAGCTATATCTCAAGTCACCCAAGCCAGCGGTTCGGTACCGTCAGCAGAATCATCATCAGTAGATATTCTGGATTTTTCGCACTGGCACATCTCCCTGCTTTGGTGGATCGCACCAGTCGGCTCGATAACAGCGTTGATTTCAGCGTGGATATTCTACCGGCAAGTCAAATCGGCTGACCCAGGCAGCGAGGAAATGAGAACCATCGCTGGATATGTCCGTGAAGGGGCTTATGCATATCTCAAGCGACAATACAAGGTCGTAGCCATCTTCTTTGTAGTAGTCTCGGCAATCCTTTTCGTAATGGGATTAATGGGAGTTCAGCACAAGATAGTTTTCATCGCCTTTCTGACGGGAGGATTTTTCTCAGGATTGTGTGGATTTCTCGGAATGAAGACCGCAACGATGGCATCATCGCGAACCGCCCAAGGTGCAAAAGAAAGCCTCAACAAGGGATTAGTCGTAGCCTTCCGTGCTGGTGCCGTTATGGGCCTCGTCGTGGTAGGGTTCGGTTTGCTTGATATCAGTATGTGGTTCCTCATCCTTACCAAACTTGCCCCGGTTATGGGGTACCATATGAATTTAGTGGAAGTTACGGTCGTGATGCTCACCTTCGGGATGGGTGCATCAAGCCAGGCATTATTTGCACGAGTGGGTGGTGGAATCTTTACCAAGGGTGCTGATGTCGGGGCTGACCTGGTCGGAAAAGTTGAAGCTGGCATCCCCGAGGACGATCCACGCAATCCTGCTACCATCGCCGATAATGTCGGTGATAATGTCGGAGATGTAGCAGGGATGGGGGCTGACCTGTACGAAAGTTATTGTGGCTCGATTCTTGCATCAGCAGCATTAGGAGTAGCAGCAGCAACCTCACTTGGACTTGGTGCAGACGTTCAGGCAAGATTACTTGCTGTCCCCATGGTAATGGCTGGAGCAGGAATAATCCTGTCGATTATAGGTATCTTGATGGTACGTACCCGAGAAAACGCCACAATGAAACAATTGGTAGGCTCGCTTGGAAGGGGGATAAATGCCTCGAGCGTGATGATTGTCCTTGCGTCTTTGGGAATTAGCTACGCCCTGCTGGCAGGGGTACATCCTTCAATATCCTGGCTTGGTATCTGGGCGGCAGTGGTGGCGGGGTTAATCGCTGGTATTATCATCGGGAAAAGCACCGAATACTATACCAGTTATGATTACAAACCTACTCGAGCAATTGCTCAGCAAGCAACTACCGGGCCTGCTACCGTTATTATCGCCGGTTTAGCCGAGGGTATGAAAAGCACCTGGGGAGCGTTAGTGACAGTAATTGTGGCGATTATGTGCGCCTATACCTTTGCGGGCGGATTTACCAACATGTCTCTGGGGCTGTACGGGGTGGGAATCGCCGCCGTCGGCATGCTGGCGACCCTCGGAATCACCCTCGCAACCGACGCCTACGGGCCTGTAGCTGACAACGCTGGCGGTATTGCCGAGATGACCCATCAGCCACCAGAAGTACGTCGACGTACCGATGCACTCGATTCGCTGGGAAATACAACTGCCGCTACCGGTAAGGGCTTTGCGATAGGCTCAGCAGCATTGACGGCACTGGCGCTGCTGGCTTCATACATCGAAGAAGTCCGCGTAGGGATGAACCGACAAGCCGCCACTGCCATCGTCCAGAGAATCCCGGAGGCAAAAACCGACCCGAAATCAGCCGTTGGAAAACTCTTCTACATCGGACATCGAAAATTCGCCATGAAAACCAAGCAAGGCACATCGGAAGATTGCTTCAGCGCTTTCATGGCATTATCGAAAGTTCCACGAGACCTGAAAGTCGGACCAATCGAAAAGCGAATTATGAAATCAGTTCAATTAGTTTCAGCACGCAAGGCAACATTGCGGCAATTCATGAGGTTTTACCAGGTGACCTTGATGAATCCGAAGGTGCTTTGCGGGCTATTTGCGGGGGCACTGTTGGTATTTCTGTTCAGTGCAATGACGATGGCAGCGGTCGGACGGGCAGCAGGTAAGATGGTAAACGAGGTCAGACGACAATTCAGGGAAATCGCTGGTATTATGCAAGGTGAGGCCAAGCCCGATTACGCCCGCTGCGTGGAAATATCAACGGCTGGGGCCCAAAGGGCAATGGTGGCACCATCGTTATTAGCGCTGATTGTACC
>JAGHBS010000253.1 GCA_021160865.1 Planctomycetota bacterium
GAATTATCCTGGCAATCTCGGCAGTAGCGGTAGTGCAATAAATCTTACCCTGAAATCCCTCACGAACGAACTTCGGCAACAGCCCACAATGATCTAAATGCGCATGGGTCAAAAGGACGGCATCGATACTATCGGGAGCAACAGGAAACTTCTCCCAGTTCCTGCTTCGTAACTCCCTCTCCTGATACAACCCGCAATCTACAAGAAGACGTAATCCATCGACCTCTACAAAGAATTTCGAACCTGTTACATTCTTCGTAGCCCCAAGAAATCTCAATTTAATCTGCATGCAAGCCTTCTCCACACCTTCGCATCTGAAAGGGCGAATCATATCACTTCACGCTACAACCGTCAAATACCCCTAATGAGAAATGTGCAGTAAACTGGAATGACAACAAGGTCTTTCCTGACTGTACCTCGGTGTCAGGAAAACTTGTGATTAAAACAAGCTGGAACATGAAACAAGACAAACAAGCATTCGAATAACTATCAGCACGCCGACCTGCTTACCATCCTTCAGGCAAGTAAGTTCTTCGACGACAAATCTACTATACCTCGCTGACCCAGCAGCCCCTGCCTACCTGCGGCTTGCAGGCAGGGATGTAAAGACGGACATTATTTTGGATATCCTTTATATGAGCATCGCTGGAAATAGGACAAGAAACTTATTGAAGATGCCATCAGCAGCATTGTGGATAAGGTAAATGTGTTGAAACCAAAGGCCGACAGCATCAGTAAGGAAGTAAACTTCACGCCCAAGCCAACAATCCTGTAGGCAAAAATTGCAAAAATAAAAGGAAACGATTTTTTCAAACACGTATTCAAAATTAGCCTGCCAATGATGTATAATCTGATTGCTCATAGATTATACGAATTGGAACAATTGGAACTATGTGTCGGGCGAAGATAACAATAATTCTCATAATCCCTGTATTGGCGATAACGTTAGCAGGATGTGGTGTCAGGGATAAGAAACATCCCCTCTTTAAACCCCAACGTCATACCATCTCGTCGGAAGGAGATACATACTCTATCTTATTGGCGGTTCTCTCTAATCCGGTTAATCACGTTCGCGATGCTGATTACTACAAAAAGGTCTTGACGGAAAAATTGGGCTGGAAAGATGTTTTTGTAGTTCATAAGGAAGGTTATAGTACGGTCTTCTGGGGGCACTATCGTACATGGAAAGAGGCTCAACCTAACTTGAGGATTGCCAAGGCATATCGAGCAGCCAATGGTTCAGCCGTTTTCGCCAAGGCTATTATCGTGCCGCTACCAGGCAAAGATATAGGTCCAAATGAATGGAATCTCAAAAACGTCAATGCCTCTTATAGCCTGCTGGTAGCAGTATTTCGAGATGATCCGAAAAGAAATTATTTTGGGCGGAAGCGTTTTGCCGTTCAATACTGTCGTCGTCTCAGGAAAGCAGGATATGAGGCGTACTTTTACCACAGCCCTGTTGCTTCGCACGTGACAATCGGAGCATTCGGACCTGAATCTATAAGCATCAAAGAAGGTCCTAAGGGTAAGATTCTTGAGATAAAAGACCCAAGGATAAAGGCGCTCCAGCATGATTTTCCATATCTTGCCGTCAACGGTGCAGGCATGAACGAGATTGTTTACGATCCCAAGACCCGCAAGGAGATTCGCATTCCTGTAAAAACATATCTCATCCGCATACCACATGGTAAGAATCGAGACCAAAGCAATGACACCCTGCCGTAAGATACTCATAGCTACACGAAACCCCGCAAAGGTTAGGGAAATTAAGGCAATTCTCTCCGATGTACCCGTCGAATTAGTCTCTCTGGACGAAGTTGACCCGGAGAGGAAAATCCCCGAGCCCGAAGAGAAAGGCAAGACCTTTGCCGAAAATGCTCGCGCAAAGGCAGCCTATTACGCCCAAGCCACCGGCTTATGGGCACTGGCTGACGATAGCGGACTGGTAGTCGATGCCCTCAATGGAGCTCCAGGAGTACGAAGCGCACGATACGCTGCTGATGAATGCGATAAAAACGAAAACATCGACCAGGCCAATAATGCTAAACTCTTACGCGAACTTACCGGGATCGAAGACGAAAAACGAACCGCGCGGTTCGTCTGCCATCTGGTCCTATCGGACGGGCATAAAACCTTGATTGAAACCAGCGGAGTGATTAACGGACGAATTACACATCAGCCCAGGGGCGAAAACGGGTTCGGCTATGACCCGTTGTTTCTCGTGCCTGAACTGGGGCGTACCACTGCCGAACTTCCACCGGAGGAAAAAAATGCCATCTCGCATCGAGGACAGGCAGTTAGGAAATTCGCAGCCCGGCTAAAAGATTTTCTAAACATTTCAACAACCACACCTACCGAAAGCACCAATAAGGAATGATAAATTGCATAAACAGAAAATTGATAAAGGCATCCCAAATGACCGTTACCGTTTATGGATATACGGAGCGTGTTTGCGATGAAGGTAATATGTATTGGAGAAGTGCTGGTCGATTTTTGCTCGACGGTTCTTGATAAGTCGCTTATCGAATCTCCCGGGTTCACCAAGGCCCCTGGCGGTGCACCGGCAAACGTGGCAGTGGCTATTAAACGACTCGGCGGAGATGCAGGGTTCATCGGAACTGTCGGGGACGATCCATTCGGCGAGTTCCTCGTCAAGGTACTCAAAGACAACAACGTAGATACGTCGCACCTGCACAAACTTCGAGGCAGAAAGACGCCGTTGGCGTTCGCAGCAAGGTATTCCGACGGCAGGGTCGATTTTGCCTTCTACCACGATGGCAAAATCACCGCGCTCGAAGAGAACCATATTGACGAATCGTACATCATCCAGGCTGATGCCTTACATTTTGGCTCGATATGCAGAATAGATGAACCCTCGCGATTAGCCACGGATAAAGCAAGAAAAATCGCAGGCGATAATGCTTTGCTGATAAGTTATGATCCAAACTATCGGCCGCGATTATGGACAGATCAGGATTTTGCTCGCAAATGCATCTGTGAGGGCTTTGTTGGTACAACGGTAACGAAAGTTTCCAAAGATGAATGGGCATTTTTGCTTGGGACGGAAGATTTTCACACCGGTGCAGCGTTGCTATTAGATAAAGGCGTTGAACTTGTCATACGAAGTGAGGGTGGCGATGGTGCCAGTTTCGCCACCAAATCAACCGCCGGCCACGTTGATGCCTTTGAAGTAAACGCCGTCGAGTTCACCGGGGCTGGCGATGCCTTCGTTGCCTCGCTGCTGGTGGATCTACTCAAAATCCGAGCCGATTCAGTTGCCATCAACCAACTTGATAAGGCAGATATTGAGAGGATTATCACCAGGGCAAATGCTGTCGGTGCACTGACGACTACCAAACCCGGCGCCATCTCGGCAATTCCTACCCGCCAAGAGGTCGATAAGTTTCTCTCCAAGCACGCCAAGATAAGATAACCCCTGCTATCACCCCTAAAGCAGCAAAGATTGCTACGGTCATATACCACGGCACCGGTCGGCTTGGAATATCCCGACCAAGAATTGTGTATTCATATAGGATAGGCCTTTCGTTCCAAACAAAATCGACCCCGTCAGTGGGACAATCGACTGTCGCAAAGACAGGGTTGGCAGCACGTATGATAGTAGCCACTTTATCCCTTTGATTTGGATGAAATGATTGGATGATGCCGTTAGTCCAGAACGGACTTGCCGATATTATAACCATCGCTAATATAACCGCTGCTGATATAGTAAAACGCCTCCGCACATCGCTGCTAAACCAGGTCAGTAAAATCTCCACAAGTCCAACGCTACAAAAGATAAGATATATCTCAATAGCACCAAGGATTGTCATCTCTTGCCGAATAATAGCAAGGATGATTAAAAAAACACCTGTGGTATCGATAATTATCCCGCCTCGAACAAGTCCATCAATAAACCTTTCTCCACTGGCAGAAAAAATTGGAGTAGCAATAATTACCCAGAGAAGCCAAATCAATAGCGTCGGAATTACTTCTCCCACTGCAGAGGAAAAAGTTCGATAAATGATATATGCCCCTCCCTCCACTACTATGGTGGATACCGCTGCCAATAGTGCCGCCTTTGCATTGCGATGCGATAACTCCCGAAGAGTATCCGATTGTTCTGCAGACGGCGGCACAATGATCCCCATCAGTTCGATTTTGATTTTCTTCTCGAGCCCTGCTTCGCCTGTCCAGAGCGGTACTTTTCCAAAGCAGACTTGAGCCGGGCAGCATAATCAGCCCAGAGTTCGGATAAGGCTTCTATATCCTTACGACGCTTCTGAATGTATCTCAAAGTAGCAGCAGCATCCTCAGCAGGGTCAACGAGCAAGTCCTTCGCACGGGAGAACTGGTCATTCCACCATGAAATTGCCTTGTCAACCTGATATCTGGTGCGAGGTAAAACCTGCGCAGGTAAACTTATCGTCCGAAAAGTAATATCACTCAGTCCTGCTTGCTCGAGCGATTGCCTTAGCCGATACATATCGTACACCCATGCCCGCGGATCAATCCGTACCTCTGCTGATGCACGCCGATGGCGTTTTAGAAATTCCTTCACCGCAGAGGTTACCTTCTCCGGGGCGATGGGTTTGCCATCCATCTCTATCCTGCCCAGTGAGTCAATACGGAAACTTATCCTCGCTACCGGTGCCCTCTCGGCACCTTTGACGGGTTTGATTATCACCTCCACAGGCGTTCCCACTGAAGGAACAGCCGAGGAATTAACCGCAAATTCCAACAAGGCATTTTTATCCGTACTCCTGAACGGTACATCAATCACGGTAGAAGCAAAGTTAGCCACCGAGATTATATGGCCTTCAACATCTGCCCAGTATCGCCCATCATCAAGAAATGCTGATCCTACGAAAATCCATCTTGTCGGTTTGGCCTTTTTACCTGTCTTGACTTCAATCATCCATTCAGTTGCAGGAATTTGATGAACAACGGATTTAGAATCTTTCCATCGAAGGAAAATTTCCAGTTCTGCCCCTTCAGGTGGAACGAAAACAGGTTCTTTACCAGCACGATTGACCCAACGAGCCGGCTTCCCCGGCATCAAGCCGAGCATCAACAATGCTGCGTGGATTGAAGAAGGATTAACGTCCGTAGATAAAAGCGATTCATAATCCTTCGTGCCTCGCTTACACAGTAGAAACTCCAATGCACCTTTCTTCAGTGAAACGGCTGCATCAACAATAACCTCCCTCTTTACACGATCTATTCGAAGATACTTAAGTTTCACCACCGTTGGCTTGGTCGTTGCGTGCTTCTTTGCTACCTTCAGACCGGGTTGACTCGTAAGATGAGTGTCATTTTGTCCCCCAAGCGATTGGGCCGAAGAAAATACTATTATCCCACCTGCCAAGAGATAAAGAAGAAAACGATTCCGTGGGGAATCAGACACTTTGCAAGACCTATTTGTTCCAGACATATCTGCTCTCCTAATACTGCATACTGCTAACAACGATGTCAGTACCGCTTTGCAGCTAAGATGTACCTTTCCGGTATTCAACAAGAATGATGATAACATTAAATATTACAGATTTCCTTCTCTCGGTCGAAAAGGAAAAGCCCCATCAGAAGCGATGGGGCTTTTTTTGTAAAGTAAACCTCTTTCCTACCAATGGTAGCGTCAGGGCGGAAAGGCTTCTTCCTCATATTCCTTTTGGATAATTATCTTCGGTCTAACCAGAATCAATAATGTTTCCTCGTCCCGAATCTTGGCTCGGTTAGTAAATGCCCTGTTCAAAACTGGAATTCTCGAGAGAATAGGTACGCCCATCTCTCTCTCCATTTCGCTTGCCACCTTTTGACCACCAAGCAATATCGTTCCACCATCAGGTACGGAAACAGTACACTCAACTGCCTGGGTACTTATGTCAGGCAGCTGGACAAACCCAGTAGCTCCCCATGCATATTTATCAATTTTATTTAGCACGGTAACCGATGGCCGTATCGTCATAGTTACGTATCTACGATCGGCAGAGACAGTTCCTTCAACATCAAGTACCGTTCCAGTTCCAACGGTGGCGATATCAGGTCTGGTTGCTGTGGCATTTTCAGCAACTATCGGTTCAAGAGAAGCAACATACGCTACTTGCGTACCTACTACCACATACGCTCGCTGGCCGTTGAAAATAGTAAGACGCGGTGCCGTCAATGTCCGTGTAGCTGCATGTGCCTCAGTAGCGGTTACGAGAAAATCTACCTGAATATCATCGAGGAAGGTACCTGCGATACTCAATGCCGATAATCCCGAAGTTATTCCACCGATGTCAGCGCCTACCCCCGTGGTAAGTCCCTGCGTAAATCCGTAGCTACCCAATTGCATAGGTAGAGGAGTGAGTTTATTTGTCCATATTCTTGAGGCTCTGCCTCCCTGCCATTGTGTCAATCGTGGACCCGATTGGACAAGCCTGGCACCGGTGAGGGGGTCAACATCCCAAGCGGTACCGGCAGCATCGGGTGTACGGGCAAGTGTTGAACCTATATTGAAGTAAAAGTCGAGGTCTATCCCGATATTATCGAGGAATCCGGAATTCACGAGGATAAATCTTGCCTCAACATTAATCTGAAGCGCCCTTGCCTCTCGTAGCTGGGAAAGCAATTTCGTCAACGCACGATGATTCTCTGGTGTTTGGGTAACAACTATCTGTCCACCGAACTCACGAATCGAACCGACGGTACCACCAGTTTCCCGCCAAGTGTCTGGTGCAATCGTCGAACGAATCATGTCTAAAATATCCGCTACTAATTCGGCTCTGGTCGGGAAGTTCGATTCGTTATTATTATTGGCATTATTATTAGTTCCCCAAAGTCCTCCTGCATTATTGTTATTCCCAGCCTGGTTGGTAGCTTCTGTAAGACTTATCGAAGGGCCTGCAAAGTTGGGGACGCGCACAATCAAATCACGAATATCATACACACGTGTTACCGTCTCGCTGGAAAGGTCGTCCTTGGTTGATATTGTAATAACCCCCTCATCAACCACATAACCAAGTGGAGTAACACCGCCAACGTCCTCAAGAATAGTTTTTAATACCTTCTCGAACGTCACATTAGTTAGTACCACATGGACAGGAGTTGTTCTCTCGATCCCTGCATTTTTCAGGGCAGCCCATTTAACATGGATACTGCAATTAGTGACATCCCTAAGGAATTGAATGGCATCCTCTAACTTTAGACCGGTGAAAGTGACCTTTGGTATTATTTGGCGCAATTTTCTATATACCTCACGATTTGCTTCACTTTCAGCCGTCTCCCCAGCACTGATGGGTTTGCGCTTCAAGGTGATGTCAGGCCAGTTTTCAGGGTATCGCAATAGTGCGTACCACGGTATCTGAGACCGTCTGATATCATTAATCTGCTTCACTTCCTCACGGAGTGTCAATTGGTGAATTTTCTTTGCCTCCATAATCTCCACGAAGCGTCTCAACTGTGCCCCCCATTCAGCTGCCCATTTATCATTAGGATCAAGTTTGAGTATCCTATCGCACAACTCTACCGCCTGAGAGTATTTTTGTTCATCTCGAAGAGCCCGTGCCCTTGCTTTGAGCAATTCTATCTTTTTGCGCCTCCGCTGGGCTACTTCTTGCTCACGACGTATCCGTCTCTGTTTTACCTCGCGAATCTGCTTGAGAAGTTGCTCCTTTTCCCATTTGCTTCTCACCTGTGAGATAAAGTCAAGGAGCTTTTCCGTTTCGATCTTCATTGCGCGATATTCGGTATCGGTAAATAATTCCTTGTTTGTCTCAAGTAGGGTTTGGGCGGTATTAACTTCCCATTGCGCCTTTTCAAAATCCTCGATGGAACGAGGTGCCTGGATAGCCTCACGTGCCTTTTTCAACGCTTTATTAAAGCGAACTTCGGTTTGCTCCTTTCGGATTCTTCGAATTCGCTCAAGTCGGCTTATCATGGAAAGTCCGCTTGAACTACCTAAAAGTGATTGGGCAAAGCCGAGACGCTCCTGAGCAAGTTTGTATTCCGGAGCTACCTTTATCGCCTCTTTGAAGCACTTAATTGCCTCTTCAACCTTACCTTCATCCAGAAGAGTATTGCCCTTAGCAACAAGTGTCTTTGCCCTGTCAAGTCGGGCTTGAAGCTCCTCAGCCAATCGTGCTGCTTCTTCCTGCTTTTTCTTATCCTGGAGCTTCTTTTGTTCTTCAGCCTTGGCAACTGTCTTCTTGGTAGGTTTTGTAGTAGGAGCAGTTGTAGGGGTATCAGGCCGACCTGCAGATTTCGTGGATGGCTTTGATTTTTCGATCCTTTGACGCTTCTTGGCGGCTATTTCTTTCGCCTTTGCTTCATTAATTCGTCTAATCATTAACGCTCGCTGAGCGAGGGCATCCTTTCTGACGGCTTCGGGGACGTATTCACTACTGGCAACCTTTTCAAAAAGATCCCTCGCCTTTTCAAGCTGATTGGCTTTGAGAGCTTCAACTGCTTGATCATATGCTTCCAGTGCCTCAGCCTGCTTTTTGATTGCATCGTTGACCTTGCTTCGATAACTATCCAGCTTCTTTCTCTGGGCAGGGGTAAGCCTACTGGCATCGATTTTCAGAAACGTCACCTGTGCCTGTTTGAAGTTCAGGCTCTTATATTGTTCGATACCTTGTTTCAACAAAGCACGTGCACGATCAGCCTGTCTATCTTGAGCCATTGACACTGCGTTTAAAAGCAGACAAAGCCCACCAACCGCTACAATAATCCTTTGTAATCTAAGAGGCTGCAACGCTAACCTCCTTCCAAGTAATCTTACCTGTTTGAATTCGGATACTCTTACCTGCTTTAGGGATTCCATTGTAGAACAATCCATACGATAACCTCTCGCTTACTATTCTGTTATCCTTTGTTCTTCAAACAACCTTATTCAAGTCACCACATCGTTTGCGAGCACTTTTCAGGAAAGATAATCTCAAGATATTAATTGTTCGTCAAGATAAATTATTTACCATACAAATTGCAAGTGTAAAATCATCCTCTTTTTCATTCTTTAGTAGCAAAAATAATAGCCCCAGCCTGGCGTACTTCTTGCAATAATTCCTTATACCGGGGTGAGTTTATGTCCTCAAACTCCGTTCGTGTACACAATCGACCTTCTGCATCAAGGTACAGCATCTCAGTGGTAGTCCGATAATAATTTGTTCCAGCAATCCTCTGCTTCCTGTTGAAATCAAAATCAACCGCAATAGCGCCGGTATTAAAACTCACCTTTACCACCTCAGGTTTACGGGTATCCAGTCGCACAATTTCCACCATGGCTTCGCCACCGATGGGTTCACCTCTGGATACGGTGAAACGGCTCTTTACCCTCTGACCCCATTTCTGCGTAAAGACATCTACTTCCACTGTGCCCAGCTGCGGAGCATGACCAACAAGGAAGAATTCCGTCGGCCGCTTTACAAGCACAGGTTCCGACCATTCCGACCATGGTGTAGCCAGTGTGACTACCTCGGCATCTTTCTTATCCTTCACCTTGCTGAACTGCCCTACTAACGGGTTAACCAGAACCAAACGGAAGGAATAACTATATGAGGCACCTTCCTCTAAGCCATCTTGATCATGAAACCATACTTCCAATATACCTGCAGGATTAGCCATCTGCTCTTCCAGTGAAGGTACCTCTACTACCAGCTGGGTCTCGGTAATCGGCACCCGAGTAGGTCGGGCACGACGTCGAGCAGGAGGAAATCTTTCAAACCTTCTGCGTTCTATTGGTTCAGGTCCCCTACGAATGCTTCGTGCC
>JAGHBS010000276.1 GCA_021160865.1 Planctomycetota bacterium
GCCACCATCTACGCTGAGGCAATCTTTGAAGAAGGTCTCAAGAATGTGGCAGCCGGTGCAAAGGCAATGCAACTGCGGCGTGGGATAGAGAAGGCAACAAAGGCTGTCGTCGAAGAACTCAAACGGATGAGCAAGCCCGTCAAGCGCTCCGAAGAGATCGCCCAGGTCGGTACCTGTGCTGCCAATAATGATCCTGAAATCGGAAAGATGATTGCCGAGGCGATGGAAAAGGTCGGAAAAGACGGCGTCATTACCGTCGAAGAAGGTAAAAGCCTGGAAACCACCGTCGAATTGGTCGAGGGTATGCAGTTCGACAAGGGATACATCTCCCCGCACTTTGCCAACAAGCCCGAGAAGATGGAATGCGAGCTGGAGAACCCTTACATCCTCGTGCATGAAAAGAAGATCTCCGCGATAAAGGACCTTGTCCCGCTGCTGGAGAAAATCGCCCAATCGGGTAGGTCGTTGCTGGTAATTGCAGAGGATGTTGAGGGCGAGGCATTGGCGACGCTGGTTATCAACAAGCTTCGTGGCACGCTGCAGTGCTGCGCCGTCAAGGCGCCGGGCTTTGGCGATCGGCGTAAAGAGATGCTACGCGACATCGCCATCCTCACCGGAGCAAAACCCATCATGGAAGATATGGGCATCTCGCTGGAGAATATCCAGCTTGCCGATCTTGGCACTGCCAAGCGTGTCCGCGTCGATAAGGACAACACCACGATAATTGAAGGTGGTGGAAAGGTTGCTGACATCAAGGGCAGGATTGAGCAGATTAAGCGAGAAATCGAGACGACCACTTCCGACTACGATCGTGAAAAACTCGAAGAGCGACTGGCCAAACTCTCTGGCGGCGTCGCTCAAATCAACGTTGGTGCCGCTACCGAGGCGGAGATGAAGGAGAAAAAGGCACGAGTCGAAGATGCCCTCCACGCCTGCAGGGCTGCTGTGGAAGAAGGAATACTTCCAGGCGGGGGAGTGGCGGTGCTTCGAGCAAGGAAGGTACTCGATAAGGTTCAAACCGATAGCGACGATGAAGCCACCGGCGTCGATATTGTCCGACGGGCATTGGTCATGCCGATTAAACAAATTGCCGAAAACTCAGGCCTGGATGGCTCAATCGTCGTAGCCAAGGTTGAAGAATCCGACGATGTCAACTTCGGATACGATGCCCTGACAGGGAAGTTCTGCGACCTGGTAAAGGCGGGTATCATCGTGCCGACCAAGGTCGAACGAACCGCATTAGAAAATGCTGCCTCGGTGGCAGGATTGCTGCTGACGACCGATGCCCTTGTAAGCGAGATACCCGAGAAGACCAAGCCCGCCCCTGCCGGGGCTGGTGCCGAAGGAATGTACTAACAGCAACAACCTGCACCTGACAGGTCAGGAAAATAGGGCTTTGTAAAAAGCCAAGCAAAAGAACATGCTTTTATACCTGGCGGGGCTTCCAGCCCCGCCACGCTCTTTTATGATGCCCAAGTGATAACCCACAAAAAGATGAAATCCTGCAAGAAGGAATTAATCGCAATTTACGAGGAAGAGATTGGCCGTTACTTATCCTCGCCCCTGCTTGGAGTCGAAGGGTGATAATTACCCCTGGGTCCTCAATCCCTCCCTGATTTTCATCAATTCAGCGATTTTCTGAGGCGGGATTTGCCGTATATCGCCTATCTGCCTGGCAATCAACAATACCTGGCAATAATGTTCCAGCATTTCGACCTGGAAGTACGCCCGCTCGAGGTCATCGCTGCAGGCAACAACTCCGTGATTGGCAAGGATGATGGTATTTGCTCCATCATGCAGGTAGGGTACGATCGAGCGCGCAAGTTCCCTCGTGCCAGGCGTAGCATAGGGAGCGATGGGAACCCTGCCGAGGAATATCTCTATCTCCGGAAGTATATCAATGGGCAAATCCTCACCTGTAATTGCAAATGCCGTCGTGTAGGGCGGATGGGCATGAACAACCGCCTGCACTTCAGGCAGCTCGTGGTATATCTCCAGGTGCATGAAAACTTCCGATGTCCTTTGTCGCCTGCCTGAAATCTGCTCACCTGCATCGTCAACGAGTGCAATATCATCAGGCACCATGAAGCCCTTGGATATAAGCGTCGGCGTGCAAAGATACTTCCCCACTGCAAGCCGAACCGAGATATTACCCGAACTTCCCGCAACGTATCCCCTGCTGTAGAGACGTTGCCCTATCTGACATATCATTTGACGATATTCCCACTCGTTAGGCAGCATATCCTTTCTCTCTCAAAAATAACTTGCACACATTATTCTTTTTAATCATTCAGAAAATATAACCCAGCCAAGGATTCTTCACCAGTCCAAAGTTTTTAGAAATAAGGGATATAGTGCAAATTCCCTGCTTTGAGGAAAATCTTCTCATATTGCCTAAAAATTTCCCTTGACAAAATCAGCTTTCGTGGTATAATAAATGGTGATAATAAAGAAGGAGGCTTATCGGCAAGGAAGCGTAGAGTGTAAAAAGTGCGGTTTCACATTATTTTCATCAATTACGATTAGGTAAATGAAAGGAGATGAAAGATGAAGAAAGCAACAGTCTTATTGGCAGTAGTAGCAGTGGTGGCATGGGCCGGTGCTGCCTACAGCGACGTTTGTAATTTCAACGTTCCAAGCGGCGCTTGGGTAGATGACAGTAATTGGGATACACATGCCCCAAACGCAGGCGATACAGCCTATATCTCCGGGGACAGAACAGCAACGATTGGTCCCGGAGAATCGGCAGTCTGCGACAAGCTATACTTAGGAGATGATGGTTGGGATAAGACCAGTGGTAACATTATTATTACTGGTGGTTCCCTTACGACATCCACGAATGTAGAATCGTTTCTGGGTAACCACTATCACAAAGCTACAATCACACAAGACGGCGGAATTGTAGTATTTGGCGGACGAGTTAGAACAGCCATATGCAATGATGAAACTCTGCCCTTCACATACAACCTTAATGGTGGAAGCCTCACCATAGCGTCGTTACGGAATGGTGGTTTTAATGGCGGACCTAACTCGAGGACCTATTTCAACCAGACGGGTGGAAGCGCCGATATCGGCAACATAGAACATGGTCACGGCAATCTATACCTGAACATAAGCGGTGGTACCTTTGCTTCGCGCGCGATAAGGATGAACAGTTCAGGATCAGTGTTCCACGTTATCGGTTCTGATGCTGTTATAAAGCTCGACGGGTACTGGCATTCGGCATGGGGAAATCGACTGATCATAGCTGGAACAATGAAGTTCGATATCAATGCCGCAGGAGATGATGTCACCGATATCACGATGGAAAATCAAACCGGCTACGACACTGACAAGGCAGTCTTTGAAGCCGGTAGTATTCTGGATATGGATCTTCTTGGTGCAGCACCTGCGCCGGGGACCGAATTCCTCTTGATAACCGCCCCCGATGGGATAGTGGACAACGGCTTGACGCTTTCTTCCGAAGATGTAGGCACGTGGGAAATAGTCATGACAGAAACTACACTGAGCGTAAAATATATCCCCGAGCCGGCGACGCTGGTACTGCTGGGAGTCGGTAGCTGCCTGGTGCTGCTGCGTAGAAAGAAATAAGACTATTGCCCCTTTGCCGAAAGAAGGAGAGATAATCCTTCAGATAAATAGGTAGAGGTTTTGGTAAAGCGTTTACCCCTTGTGATA
>JAGHBS010000147.1 GCA_021160865.1 Planctomycetota bacterium
AGACCTCGCTCTGAAACTTGCCATCCAAACCTGCCTCGGTTCGGCAGAGATGCTAAAGAAGACTAACGAATCACCCGAAACGCTTCGTGCAAAAATCTCGACAAAAGGCGGAATCACCGAAGCTGCTACTCGATTAATGGACGAAAATAACGTGTATCAGCACATCGCCGCTGCCGTTCGCCGGGCAGCACAGCGATCACGCGAACTGGCAAGATAATCTACTACCGACGATATGGGGAAATATAAAAGTCCTCGACCTCTGCCCTGTCGATATTGTCAAATCCTGCAGTATTGCTATTCGAACCAGCCTTCCTGATAGCCCGTTTGGTACATCGCAACGACATTTTCAGGTGGAGTATTCACCTGGATATTATGGCAGGGTGCGAGAATATATCCTTCCTTGCCTAATATGTTTATATTATCTATCACCTCCTTGCGAACGTCCTCGACCGTTCCGAATGGCAGCGTTTTCTGATTATCCACCCCGCCGTGGAAGATAATTTTATCACCGAAGTCCCGTTTCAATCCCTCGCGGTCCATTCCTGCACATCGCCACTGGATAGGGTTCAAGACATCTATACCGGCTTCAATCATATCGGGGAGAATTTCCCGAATTGCACCATCGCTATGATGGAATACGAAAGCCCCTGCCTGATGGGCAAGATCAATCATCCGCTTCATTCGTGGAATGAAAAACTCACGAATCTGATCAGGTGAATACAATAAGCCATCCTGCGAGCCAAGGTCCTCTGCTACGTAAGTAATCATCACCTTACCGGGGATTTGCTCATAAATACGACGGGTATTTTCGTAGCAAAGCCCGTAGAGTTTATCGAGGCAGTAATGCACCATTTCCGGATTTTCGATAAGGTCGATAAATGCTTGCTCATCGCCGCGGAGGTATTTATACACAAGGAAAGGTTCTGAACCTCCGCCTTTTATGGGCAGATCCTCGTGGCCCTTTATTTGCTCCGGAATTACAGAGTAATCCCAGTCATCCAGGCTTGGCCAGGTGTACTTATCCTCGATTTCATCAACACTGTTATACTGAGCAAGGGCGTGATAGATGCATTCCAGGTACACCCCACCGTCATATTCTACATCACGGAAACGGTTGCCGTAGATGTCAGCCCCCGCCCCAGGCGTCCAGGTAGTACCAGTGACCAAGTCTATCGTACTTCCGTCGGAGCCGTCAGCCAGCGGCGGACCAACATACTTAGGATGCACCGTGATTACTCGATCAATGTGCAAAATCTCATACAACGATTCTTCATCCTTGCAACCCAGGTAGTCCATAAGTTTCCTGGTGGCTTCAGGGGTAGCCCAGTAGTCCATCGGTATCCTGTCGGGTTTTTCCCGATTCAGCACAGCAAGCCATCTTTCTCTCGGTGTCAATTCCTTCACCTCGACGCCTCCATAAGTTCCAGCAGAAAGATTCTATAACTCGCAGGCACCCTTGACAAGGTGAATGAACAAGCGATTTGGTAGTCAAGAGGAAACTCATCACTGAGATTTACCGCACGTAATACCAATTAAATGTCTCCCAGAAGGTAGATAAAAACCAAGCCCAATCTTATCTTATAGGATTGGGCTTGGTCTGCCTCTAACCCTACGACTTATCTATAATAATTTTAATCAGCGGATCATTGTTCTGTTCACAAATCATCTTCTGCGTTTCAGCAAGATGCTCATCCCGCCGATTATGAGCAACGAAAGGCTGGCAGGTTCTGGAACGCCTCGGAAGAGATACACCTTGCCGTCACCTGCACCGACTAGAATATCAGCAATGCCGTCGTCGTTCCAATCGCACACAAAAGGCCTGGAACGAGCATCACCAGCACCCATAAGATCAATCACATTACCATCTGCCTCGATGAGCGTATAACCAGAAAATTCTGGAGAACTATCCGTACCAACATTGCTATAGAACAGGAGTTGTCCTTCGGTATTGCCAGCGAGGATATCCTTCTTGCCATCACCGTCCAGGTCAATCACCACTGGACTTGACCGAAGGGCTGGTACGATTAAGTCCGAACCGTCTTCTTGTGCAAAAGTCTCATACCAGAAATTAGGCTCAGCGTTGGTACCTTCATTAATGAAGATGTGTATCTTCCCATCGTATGCACCGACAACAAGGTCATTGTTTCCGTCGTTGTTCCAATCTACAACACAAGGGGTCGCACGGTAGCCCACATCAATCTCGACCTTCTCACAGTCGCAATGATATGGCCCGATTAGAAGGAATGACCCATGGTGAAAGACCGGCTCTTCATCACTACCACTATTTGCAAAGACCTCAATTCTCCCGTCCGATCGTCCAATCAGCAGGTCTTTACAACCGTCATCGTTCCAATCAACAACTCGCGGAAACAAACCCATACAACCGCTTCCCGGAACCGTCAGGTCAGAACCTCCTGCCCGGACATAGAAATAATCCGAGAATTGCGGTGAACCGTGCGTCCCGACATTAAGATATACGCGTACCTTCGGCGTGTAATAGCCGCTACCTTCACCGACAATTAAATCCTTCAGACCATCTTCGTTCCAGTCCACAAATGACGGTACCGAGTATCCCGGAACGGTTATCGCCGAACCATTGGCTGATACCAACTCTACCGGGGCAAAATCCAACCCACCATAACAAACCCGACCGGTGAATAATAAAACTCCCACCAGCAAGCAGATAGAAACTACCCTGTGATTGGACTTTCCTGATGACATTGTCTCCTCCTTTACATCAATTATTTCTTTCACATCGGTAGAGACTACCAAGAACCATAGCCTTTTGTCATAATCGAGCTACATATAGCATAACCTGCCTTTCGTATTTCGTCAAGGTTAAAAGGCTCAAACTGCGTTTGGGGGGAAATGCAAGCCGACTCGTGAAGATTAGTCAACCCGATCGATTAGACGGAGTTATTGAAGAACCCATAATATAAAAAGCAAGTCCAGCCGTGGCTGGACTTGCAGTGTAATCAGAAATCCAGACTTTCACCCTTATTTATCGCTGTTACGATTTACCTTATCTTTCGGCGGAGCAAGCCGATGAAACCTGCGCCTATCAACAATAACGTCGCGGGTTCAGGGATAAGTTCAGGACCCATCTGATCATCCTGCCAGGCACCAGTACCGTCCAGCTGGGAGCGGAAAGACTCAATCACCTCGGTATCCAGCACATCCTTGGATATCTTCAACTCCAGGGCGCTATCAATTGCAACAGCATAATCACTCGGGTCCAAATCAACATCATCCCAACCACTAGCAGTATATTCCCATAGTTCTACTTCGGTATCGTCACCTATCATTTCCACTTCAAGGTAATAACAAGGTGTGGTTGCAGCGATATCGCTGTAGAACATTATCGAGAATACCGATACCCCTAAGAAACTCCATGGGTCGCCCTCGGTTCGTATTGGTGGAGAAACGACGGTTACTGCCAAGTATCCCCAGTCATCATCATCGTCGAATTGGTTTGTCGCCATATCGAGACCGGTATTGCGAAAATCGGTTCCGTAGTCAGGGTTATCAGTGATGACGATTTCATATTCCCCCGCACCTACCGTTCCATCCACGATGGGAGTCGCCAATACCCCCATTGCCGCTGGTCCACAAAAACCAACAATCGCCACCATTAATCCAATCATCAACTTACTCATGTTATCCTCCTCTCTGATTCATTATTATTGAACAGGCAAATTCGCCCGGAGCATCTGAACGAACATTATAACCGACAAAACCAAATCCACAAGCAAAAAGTAAATTTTTTCTTACCAGCAATTTAGGACATCAATGGCAATCTTGCGAAAAAAATAAAATATCTTCCACAAGTAGCCGAAAGAAATTGTATTGTGAAAATGGAGGATAATTGTTTTTCGCATGGAGGATATGCCTTATGAAAAAGGTGAAACTCTTGTGTAATGCCGGTGAGGTTGTTCGTGCAGTAGCGATTTCTGCATTGGCGATTGCTCTTGGTGCTTATGCAATGATGCTTCAAGATAATCACTTTGTAGTAGCCATCCTGGCAGCGGTGGTATTATTGGTAGCGGTCGGAACAATTCTTCAGGTCAGCCGAGCCATTCAGCAACTTCATCGTCAGCATGAACAATCTCGGCAAGCAGCCTTGAAAGCAGAAAGACATTATTTTAAAGTGCTTCGAAGGATAATCTCGGCAATTGAATCCCGCGAACCCTATACCCGTGGCAGAAGTAAACGGATAGGATATCTTGCCAGAAAAATTGGTGAAAACCTCGGGCTTGATTCCAATCTCTGCCGTCTGCTCGAGTTAGCAGGACAAATCCACGATATCGGTCTATTATCGGTACCTGAATATGTACTCGATAAACCATCCCGACTTGGAAGGGAGGAGTTCCGTAGCGTCAAGAGACATGCGGAGATTTCCTACCGCATCCTCGAACCACTTACCTTCCTTCACGAAATACTCCCTGCTATTCGATACCATCACGAACGTATGAATGGCACGGGATACCCTTACGGATTGAAAGGCGATGAAATCCCCCTAACGGCTCGGATACTGGCAGTTGCCGATGCCTACGATGCGATGACGCATGATAGACCCCATCGGCCAGCCCTTCCGACAATCGAGGCGATAAACGAATTGAAGCGTTGTAGCCCGGCTGGGTATGACCCACAATGCGTCGCTGCCTTGGAAGAATTGCTCAATATGAAATACCTCCGCCGAGCTCGTCAATCGAAAGATAAAAAAGAGACCTTACAACAACAAACGTTATCAACATCCGCTTGATATTTCATTCCCCCTACAAAAGTGGAAAAATAAAAGCAACCTACGGAATAAAATTTTGTAGTTATTTATCAGCGTTGTTCTGTTTGCCCTTTGAGGAATTTTCTTCCTTTTTGCTGCGGCGGTTGGCAAAAGACTCTACAGAAGAGGGCTGACCATTTCCAGACTGACTGGCTGATTTGTTGCGACGAATGGCTTCGTATACCTCTTTACGATGGACTGCAATGTGAGGAGGGGCAGTTATACCTAAACGAACCTTATCACCCCGCACGTCCACGATTGTAATCTCGATGTCATCTCCAATCATTATCGTTTCGTTGCGTTGTCTTGACAGTACAAGCATAAGGCGCTCCTTCGCCTGATCATTTACCTAAACTATTATATCTTATGCCCTTTTATCTATCGGAAAGATTTGTCTCGAAAACAAGTTATCCTACTTACAATTTTTCATCGTCCAAAAGAAGATACCCTTCACCCCGAATAAGTCTCATCCTGTCCAAATGGGCTATCCTACGAGCGTTCCTATTTTTCTAAAGCCATTCAAGCCGATTCCTTCTTCCTCACAAGCGCATCAGCCAAAGTAGGCTTTCTGCCAGAAACAATCATCTCTTCGGTGATGAGGTACCTGCGGCGGGTTGAATCCTTAAAAGAGCCATCCTTAC
>JAGHBS010000248.1 GCA_021160865.1 Planctomycetota bacterium
GTTTATCGATGAAATGTCGGGTAAGTTTTCTCATCTCGACTTTGTCGCCTGCAACAGTCCAGCAGAGATGGCAAAGGGTTGCGATGTAATTGTCTCTGCCATTCCCATCGTCGCCGAGCCTAACCCTCCGATGAATGAAGAGACGTTTCCTGAAGGATGTTTGGCAGTCTCACTCGATTATGACTCCGCCTGGACATCCGGTGCGATGAAGGCAGCTGATAAGTTCGTCAGCGATGATATTAATCAGCTGCTCACCACAAAAGCACATGGGGTATATTTCGCTGGTATTCCTGAAGAGATTTATGCCGATATAGGTGAACTGGCAGCAGGGAAAAAGCCAGGCAGGCAAAACGATAATGAGCGGATATTCTCGATGAATATGGGCATCGCCGTCGATGATATGGCAACAGCAAAGATAATCTACCAGAAGGCGGTAGAGATGAATATCGGCACGATGCTCCCGCTGTAAAAGACAACCTGGACACACGCAAAACAAGAATATGATTGTCGGGATAACTACCTCCTTCTTCGATGAACTCTCACCTGAGCAGATGGTAGAGACCTTTGCAAGGAAAGGGTGGTACAATCTTGAACTTTCCAGCGAGCATGCCGAACGCCTACTTAATAGGGGTAATCCTGATAAAGTCGGGAAGGAATTTGCCAAGTTCGCCCGAGACAACGGCGTGTCGTTCCCACAGGGACACCTATGGCTGACTTGCGACATCGCTGCCAGTAATCAAGACGAGGTAATTGATATACTCAAACAATGGCTGGACTTATTTATGGCAATTGGTATTCGGGCAGCCGTCCTTCATCCAGGTGGAGATGAATTACTCCAGATGGGAAGCGATTTCGACAAAGTCCTCGAAGCTCGCCTGCGGGCGCTTTGTGCACTGACAAATCACATTGAAGGAACTGATATAACAATCTGCCTGGAGAACATCCCTAAAACCGCCCCCGAAGCAGATGATTTACTTGCTATTATCAAGGCAGCGAATACGAAAGAGCATCTGGGAATATGTCTTGATACCGGGCATCTGAACCTTACCAGCCGAAGACAGGCCGAGTTCATCAGGAAAACCGCACCTTATCTCAAGGCATTGCACATAGCAGACAACGATGGCACTGGCGATCAGCATCTTATGCCCTATGAAATCGGCACGGTCAAATGGGATGAGGTCATCTCTGCATTGAAAGAAATAAAATACAGCGGGCTTTTCAACTTCGAAATCCCAGGCGAGCAAAACTGCCCTATCCCCGTTAGACTCGCCAAGCTGGACTATCTCAAGGCACTGTCAGAATTGATGACGGATTGATAAGCCCCTCCTGCATACTACCTCTTTGATACCTTATGCTCCCCTTGCAGGTGTGGTTCAGCATCCTTGAATATTTTTCACGATGTACGCAACCTTTTCAAAATACGTTCTATCTGGCCGGCTGCTATCCCAAATTTGTCTGCCCGCCTATCCTTATCTTTGCCTAATTCAGCCAGTTCCCTCAATCTGGCTTGCAGCCTGATTAGCCAGACGATTATTTCCTTCCTTTCATCTTTTGATAGCTTGTTTATCGAATCCAACGATTTACCCGAAACGGTCCTGACCAATCTGGCAAGGTCTTTTTCAACATGCCTTATGCGACGATGTAAGACTGCTTTGCGTAGTTCCTTGGGTATCTGGTTATAATCTGACCAGCCGGTGCCGAGACAGAACGAGCAGACTTCTACGCCCTGACCGTCACAACTCAAGCACGGCTCACCATCGGTTAAGCCTTGCCCCTGACATGCCTGGCAAGGCATTACGCCATCGTCGCACATAAAGCAACGTCGATGACTAAATGCTGATACGATTACTTCTAACGCCTTATCTCCGGCTGCTTGCCTGATGCGATTGAACATCTCTTCGAGTTTCATCCCCCCGGCAAGAGTTCGCAATCGAAGATACGAGGTGCAGATTGGTTCAACCTTTCGGGCGGCAATGGCGTTTGTCAATTCAGCCAACGCCTTATCGAAATCGCTCTGATTGGTAGGATGAGACTTAGATTGAGAGGCATTCTTCCCCTCATCAGGCTGCCTTGACGGTAAAGACGAATTATCCGGCAAATCGTCAGCCATACATAACATCCGTCAATAATCATCTTACATAACAACAAGATAAATAACGAAACATATCTTGACGAGGTCAAGCATGATTATCGAAATATATCGGGAGGTGCGCAGCCTTTTATTTATTATAGCATCTGCTTACTCACCGAGGATATACGGCGATAGTAGGAAATCCCCGCCGCTGCTGCGACCAATGCTGATGAAAATAGCACGATAATTGCCCCACAGGGTAAATCAGTCAGAGCCGATATCAAAAATCCTCCAAATCCGCTTATTCCGCCCAGCATGGTGGACACAGCCAGCACCTTACCGTGCCCACGCACCAGCAAAAACGCTGCCGCGGCTGGATTAGCCATCAATGAATATATCATCAATCCGCCAATTGTCTGGAAGTTCACCGTCAGGATTATCGCGGTAAGCACCAGGAACATCGACCAGATAAGACCAACACGAATCCCCGCTGCCGATGCGTGAAGCCGGCTGAACATTATCGCCCGCATTTCCTTATAGAATATTACAACGAAGATGACCTCCACCGCCGCTACGATTGACATAATAATCACATCTGACCATCGGCACCAAAGCAAACTGCCCCAAAGCAAATTACGCACCTCGTTATCGGAGATGCCGAACTTGGAAAACATCCCTATCCCCAGGAACGCTAATCCCATCGAAAGGGTAAAAAGCAGACCCATCATAACATTAGTATTAATGCGAGGTGTCTCAGTATGAGCCAATCCCAATAGCAAGGCAGTAATCACCGCACCGACAAGGGCAGGTAAAAGGAGCATCTGTCCTGTAAGACCTCCCAGGGCACCGAAAACTGCACCGGCAAGGGCAGCGTGAGAAACGCACACGCCCAGGAACGGTATCCGCATCCCCACGATATACGTTCCGAGCATCCCTGTGGAGGCACCGGCAACTGCCCCACCA
>JAGHBS010000096.1 GCA_021160865.1 Planctomycetota bacterium
CAGCAGGGATTGCCTATTACTTTTCCCAGAGGGATTTTCAAGGGATCGGTGGTGGAGTGGCGCTGGTTTCTCGCTCCATCGTCAAGCCGCTCGAGAATTTGATGAGGGCAGTAGCTGCCGTTGAGGGACACCCCACTCCCTATAAGTTCATCGGAATGAGCGATGGTGATGATTATGAAATCCGCAGAGGACTTATCGCAAGGGCATTTACAACCCACCATATCGATAATTCTCTTGGATTTTCCCTAATCGACGTAAGGTATAAGCTGAAGGATGAGTTTATAGGTAAAAGCGGTGATGAACTGGTCGAGTTAAAAAAGAGCGGCGTGGAGATAACCCGACGCGTCGAAATCCCTCTGATAACCTACTTAGGTGATACTGCAAAGGCGAATTACTCAGACTTACCCTTCGTTCGCGATGCGAAGGTGCTATTGGTAGAGTGTACATTTTTCGACCCCGAACATATCTCCCGCGCTCGGGCAGGCAGGCATCTTCATGTAACGGATTTGCCCGAGGTACTAAAGGAAATGAATAACGAATCAATCGTATTGACGCACGTGACCAGGCGAACAAGTATTGCAGAAGCAAGAAAGTTGCTCAAAAAAACCTTGCCCGCAGACTTGTTTGGTAAGATTACCTTCCTTATGTCCCGCCAGCACATTTCTCCCGAGGGGTAAGGGTGAGCAATTGCTTACTGTTTAAACCGTCAGTGATAACAATCGTTCAATTCGATCCTCAATCGGTGGGTGGGTATCGAACAGCGAGGATCGTTTCTTGGTCTTCTTGAGTGGATGGACGATGTAAAGATGAGCGGTGGCACGATTGGCGACCTTCAACTCGGTAGGGTCGTTAGCGATTTTTCGCAATGCGTTTGCCAGTCCGTAGGGATTGCGAGTCAGTTCGACGGCAGAGGCATCGGCAAGGTATTCACGCTGCCTGCTCATCGCTAGCTGGATAATTCGAGCAAGGAAAGGTGCAAGAATCGCCAGTACTATCGCAATAATCAGCAGGATTAGTTGAAGATACCCACCACCTTCACTATCGCGCCTGCGTCTCGAGCCGGCACCAAACCACAAACTACGGAGGAAAACATCGGCTAACATTACCAACACGCCTACCATCACCGCCATCAGCATCGCAAAGAGGATATCGTGATTGCGGATGTGGCTCATCTCGTGAGCCATGACGCCTTGGAGTTCATCGCGGTTGAGTTTCTCTCGCAAGCCAGTTGTAATGGCAACGGCTGAATGGGCAGGGTCTCTACCGGTGGCAAAGGCATTAGGGGCAGGTTCGTCAATGAGGTAAACCTTAGGCATAGGTAAACCGGCAGCGATGGAAAGTTCCTCGACGACATTGAATAGCTGGGGGTCATCTGCCTTTTCGATCGGCTTGGCACGGGAAATCGCCAGCACCATCGAGGCACCGCCGTAATAACTCAAGAGCGTCAGCAAAAACGCCACTATTGCTGCCCCTGATGCCACGACGATGGAAAACCCCCAGTCGCCACCCCATATCCATCCAATTAGCAGACCAATTCCAATAAAAATCAACACAAATAGCCCGATTAATAACCAACTATTGCGCTTATTGTGGGCGATCAGCGTATTGTACGTCTCAATCACCATGGCTCATTTCACTCGACGATCACCTTACCCCGTCCTCTTCCCAGCTCAACCAGGCAGCGGGCTGATACCTCTTGACCATTCCAGATTACTCCCCCAAGGCGTTCGGGATTCAAGACGAAAGTATCCTTACCGGCCGGTGTGCGTACTTCGAAGGCTTCAGCACGGAACAGTACGGTACCTTTTGCCTTGAGTGGTTTGATTGAGATCTTCGGCATCATTCCTTTGAACGGGTATAGCAGCGTGGTGAAACCGACGGTTCCTGTAAACTCGGGGATGGGCATCCATCGCCTTGCCCTTAGATAGTACCGGTCCGGCCAGATGCCTTTGACGGTTACTTCATCACCTGCAAAGTCCACGCCAGTTTCTAATCGACGCAGATTCTCTTCCCGTGCAAATGCCAAAGCAATTGCCGGTGAGCCCTTCGTGCGTACCACGCCAGGTCCGACCACTGTGAATGGAAACGGTGAGTGCCAATTCTGCGTCAGGGCAAAACCGGCTGGTTCCGGACTGGCAAGTCGCCGTACTGAATCGAAAACAAGTGCATAACCCGGATCCTTGACAAAAACCACCGTTCGTCGAACCAGGGCGTTGATGCTTTCGCTGCTGAGAGAGTAGTGCTTGTAGGCGGTATGGTAAGCTGAAAAATAATCGATCTCTGGACTCGAATGCCACTGTATCCCCCGGCCACAGACATCCTGGGCATCGTCAAATCGTAATGGTCCAGGTCGTCTTGCGTCTTGCCTATCTATCCTCATTGATCCAACGAAGTGTTGCCCATCTATTGTAACAACGTTGTGACAAGCAGGTGTTCGCAAGAGGGTATCAAGTGGATTGTCGTAGCTATCGAACCTTCCGCATTCTTCCAGCAAGGGTTTGCCCATGGCCCAGAAGTTCAGGTTAAGCGTGTCCATGTGCGAGTGCCAACCGGCAAACTTTCCAAAAGTGATGTTCAAATAGGCACTGTTTGCTTTATCACCGTTTCGCATGATAGCAAAACCCGAGGGCTTGAGTAGATAGGACTTGCTTCGATCCACCCCCAGATTTCTACCAGTACCTTTAGGGAAGTATCGAAGTGCGGTATCAATGATTTTATTACCAGATCCGATTCTGTCGTCGCCGTAAGCAGGTTTGAGTTCATCGGGTCCGAGTGTCTTGGCGAACCAACGGAAAGCATTGCGAATTTTCCGTAGGAAATAGTCTTGGTCTTTCCCCAGTCCGCCTCGACAAAGCGCCATATCATAAGCGTCGCAGATTCCCTTGATACTCATGAAGCCATAGCCCCATGCCCTTTCAGAATGCCCACCGTCGGAGAAAAAGTCTTTCTCGAGATGTTCCTTGAGATATCGAAGTGCGGTCTTTTCCCATGTCTTTGCTTCGGAAAACTCCGGAAACACCCTCGCCAGTCGAAATAGTCCGGAGCAACCGACAATCTGCCAGTTTCCGTCGCGATAAGACTTCTGACATTGCTTCAACGACCGCGCAAAGCCCAGAAAAAGTTTGACGAATGCTTCGATCGTTCGGGCAGGAATATCCCCATCATTAATCAACGCCAAATACAGCGGTAAGAGAATCTTGCTTTTATTCCACGCTCCCAATTCGTAATAAACCATTCGTTGGGGGTACACAGAGTTTCGGGCAGCATAATATGACTCGATGATGTCAACCAGACGGTTTCTAAAGCGTCTCTCCCTCCGCTTGATGAACCGGCGGATAGCAGGTGTCAACCAATGCAGGCTATGCAAGCCATATTTACCTATCTCACCGTAGGCATCCGTGTTCCAGTCAATCTCTGATTTGAAATGCACGGATCGGTTCTGGTAGCCGAAGATCTTGAGTTTCAACACGTCTTCGGCCTTCTGGTATGGATGAGGTGGTTCGGTCAGGATTCGCTTGCGCTCGAAGTCCCAGACGTCCTGAAGGGCGATGCGGTGATATTCGGCCAGTGCCTTATAAGCAGCGTCTTTCCTGCCCGTCCTGCCAAGATGGACCGCCCTGGTTAGATATTCAATCCCTTCACCATTGGGAAGCACGCGCACGTGCGACCAGAAATCCTTCTCGGAGATATTGCATATCCTGTCAGGATATTCTTTGCTCTTCATTGGTAAAGAGTTCTTTCAAGTGATGAAAAAAACCAATGTGAACAACCCAATCAGCAACCAGCTATTATAGGCAATCAACACTGGTACGCCTCAATCATCCTTGCGGTATCCCGCTATGATATAAATTATAATGTTTTGATTATGATCCCTTCTCACCAGCGGCTTCCTGCGAGGTTCTGAAGGATACCCTTGGGGCTTCTCTTTGAGCAGTTTCTTCCAATTCGAAGTAGTCGCGCAGCTTGAAGCCGAACATGCCGGCTACGATGTTGCTTGGGAACTTCTGGCAAGCTGTGTTGTACAGGGCAACGTTATCATTGTAATTCTGCCTGGCAAAGGCGATTTTGTTTTCCGTACTGGTTAGTTCTTCCTGCAGCTGCATGAAGTTTTCATTGGCCTTGAGGTTGGGGTAGGCCTCACTCAGGGCAAATAATTGTCTCAAGGCAGCAGTGAGCATGTTTTCAGCCCTTGCTTGGCCGGCGACATCTTCGGGTGGGACGTTAATAGCGGTCTGGCGTGCCTTGATGACGTTTTCAAGGGTTTCCCGCTCGTGAGCAGCATAGCCCTTGACCGTCTCGATAAGATTGGGAATCAGGTCGTATCGACGCTTGAGCTGCACGTCAATCTGACTCCAGGCTTCCCTGCAACGAACCCGCTTCTGCACAAGCGAGTTGTATATCCCAATAAATACCAGAGCAATCAAAACGACAATTCCAATAATAATCCAGATAGTCATACCCTTTTCCCTTCAAAAATATGCCAAAGGACTAATTCTCAATAACTGATAGGACAATTTTCATTATTGTAATTATATTATCGGCTGCAATGATGGGAAAGCGTCGCCGATATTTTCAAGGTGTTGAAAACAATTTCAATCATTTGCAATACGCGGGAAACTCCTCGCCGGTTCATACTTCCAGTACCAATCCGTCGTATGCAAGGCGGACGTTTTCAGGCAGGGTTTGCTCGGTGGCATGGTGGGGCAAATGATGAGAAATATGGGTCAAAAATGTACGCCTGGGTTTCAATTGTGAAATTGCCTCTAATGCCTCTGATAGACTGAAGTGGGCAGGATGAGGTTCATGACGCAATGCCCCAATGACAAGGACGTCCAAACCTTCCAGCAATGCTAATGACTTCTCCGGGATACCCGAGCAATCCGTACAGTATGCAAAGTTCCCAATGCGAAAGCCGAGGATTTCATCCACACCGTGCATCAATGGTACGGGGATTATTTCTGTATCGAAGATTTTTAGTGATGGGGCATCGATAACATTGAATTGTAGCGACGGACGGTACATCGCCGCCTGCTCATAGGGTACTTCTGCGTAGCCGAAGCATTGACGCAGGGTTTTAATTGTCCTTTCACTTCCATAGCAAGAGATGGTCGCTCCGATTAAATCGTTGAACCGGCGCAAATCATCGAGCCCGACGATATGATCGGCATGGGCGTGGGTGAATAATACCGCATCAACACGGCTGATTTTGTTTTCAATAACTGCAAGTCGAAGTTCGGGTGGAGTGTCTATCAATATGACTTTCCCTGTGTTTATTTGCAGGGCTATCGAGGCTCGATAGCGTCTATCACGTGGATCGGTACTACGACAGACCGCACAATCACAGCCAATCATCGGAATCCCATGGGATGTGCCCGTGCCGAGAAACGTGATTTTCATCGTGGAGCGCTTCATATCTCTCTGACATAGTTGAAGGCATTTTTGAAGATTTCCAGTCCGTCTGCCTTTTTGGGCATTGAGCGCGTCCAGGTGGGGTGGTGCGTCGGATGGACGAAACGTTCGGGATGAGGCATTAGTCCGAAGATCCGCCCGGTTGGGTCGCAAATACCGGCAATATCGTCCACGCTACCGTTGGGATTGTCTCCATCGTATCGAATAGCAACCTGTCCATTCGCGCGGATTTTTTCAAGGACATCGTCATCTCGGATAGTGAAACTTCCCTCGCCATGTGCAACTGGCAGTGTAAACCTTTCACCTTTTTTGACGAAGACACATTTATCACTATCAACCCGCAGGGGTACCCATCTATCGACAAATCGGCCGCTGTCGTTCCACGCCAACGTCGCATCGCGATTGGCAGCGGTTATGTCAACCTCCCCCCATGGCAGCAAGCCGCTCTTTAGCAGAACTTGAAAGCCGTTGCACACTCCCAAAATCAACTTGCCCTTTTCCACGAACCGATTTATCGGCTCAGCAAGATGGTGGATTATCTGGTTAGCCAGTATCTTTCCTGCTGATACATCGTCGCCGTAGCTAAACCCGCCGGGAATCATCAAGAGTTGATAATCAGCCAGGATTGCAGGATTTTCCATCACGCGAAAGATATGAATGCGCTCGGCATCAAAGCCTGCCAGTTCCAGGGCGTATTGTGATTCCCTGTCGCAATTCGTCCCTGCTGCTCGCAATACTATCGCCTTGGGTTTCATGGCTTTTCGTATCTGCTATCGCAATTATCGGACTGAACGAAAACCTCTCGATTTACCAATCAAATGTTCCTTTCCACGCCTGTTTTGCCTGGTCAGTGGAAACATCAATGATTACATTGCTTCCATTTTTGATTATGATTTTCTTATCTTCTGTGATTTCCCCAAGCCTTGTGTGTGGGACGTCCCGGACGATTTGCTCGAATGCGTCGCAATTTTCAGGATGAACCTCCACGAGAAATCTACCAGCATCTTCGGCAAAGAGGGCGTGGACGGGCTGAAGGTCTGAATTATTTAGCATCCCTGCAATATCAATCTCCACCCCCAGCCCCCCTGCAAATGCCATCTCGGCTGCTGATATTGCCAACCCGCCTTCAGAAAGGTCGTGGCAGGAGCGCAGGAGGCCTTCCGCAATTGCCTTTTGCGCCGCTTGCATCACCTTTTTCGATTCAGCAGGATTTACCGGCGGAACGTCATTTCCCGTTGGGATGTTTTCTACGAGTAGATAATGGCTGCCACCAAGGTTCGTGCCGGTCTTACCGAGCAGGTAGAGGATGTTGCCCGGCTCTTTTGCATCGGCAGTTATGCAGCAGGAGGTATCTTCTATTATGCTTATCGCCGAGATTAGAAGCGTCGGTGGGATGATGATAGTTTGTCCCGTTTCGGTGCGGAACTCGTTGTTTAGCGAGTCTTTTCCGGAAATGAAAGGCGTGCCGTAAGCCAGCGCTCCGTCGTAGCAGGCTTTGGCAGCCTGGACCAGTGCGCCCATCAATTCAGGACGGTTGCAATTGCCCCAGCAGAAGTTATCCAGAATAGCAGTATGTTCCAAATTACCCCCGACGGCGATGCAATTACGAAGGGCTTCATCAATGGCATGAAGGGCTGACTGGTACGGCTCTAATGTACCGAGTCGGGGATTCATCCCGCAGGAAATTGCTATCCCTCGATTCGATGAAAGTATAGGTCTGATAACGGCAGCATCGCCCGGGCCATCATGATTTACACCAACGAGGGGTTTTATAACGCTGCCTCCCTGAACTTCGTGATCGTATTGTCGAATAATCCATTCCTTCGATGCCACATTCGGACTGGCAAGGATTTTTAATAAAACCTCGGAATAATCTTTTCGTTCGGGGATTTTTCCTGAGGGCTGGCTCTTTTTACTGACGATGGCTTTTTTGGTAGGTTTTGGCAAGCCGCCGTGCAGGAAATCCATATCGAGTTGGCCGACGAGGTGATCTTGATAGTAAAGTAGCAATTGCTTGTTATCCGTGCCGAAATGCCCGATGACGGTAGCTTCGACGTCTTCAGAGTCGAAGATTTTCATAATCTTTTCGACGTTTTCAGGAGGAACAGCCAGTACCATCCGCTCCTGTGCTTCGGATATCCAGATTTCGCAATAGCTCAATCCCTCGTATTTCAGTGGAACGCGTTCAAGATGTACTTCTGCCCCGAGGTCTTTTCCCATCTCGCCGACGGCACTGGAAAGTCCCCCTGCCCCGCAGTCGGTAATCGCACTGTAAAGACCCGCATCGCGGGCTTGGATGATGGTATCGAGCATCTTCTTTTCTGTGATGGCGTTTCCAATCTGAACTGCCCCGGAAAAGGCAGTTTCATGTTCATGCGTCAATTCACCTGAAGAGAACGTTGCTCCGTGAATGCCGTCGCGTCCGGTCTTACCACCTACCAGTACAATCGCATCGCCAGGTGATGGTTTTTTGAAGCATTTATCCCTTGGTAATAGTCCGACCGTGCCGCAATATACTAAGGGGTTGCCAATGTATTTTTCATCGAAATACACCGCTCCGTTGACGGTCGGGATTCCCATTCGGTTTCCGTAATCGCGAACGCCTGCAACTACGCCTTGCATAATTCGCTTTGGGTGCAGCACGCCCTTGGGCAGGTTCTCCATCGGTATGTCGGGCGGGCCAAAGCAAAATACATCGGTATTTGCAATGGGCATTGCACCTAATCCGGTACCCATCGGGTCACGGA
>JAGHBS010000168.1 GCA_021160865.1 Planctomycetota bacterium
AGTCGGAGCGTATCTGCTTTGTGATATTGCCCACATTGCGGGCCTGGTTGTCGGTGGGGTTCATCCATCGCCTATTCCTCACAGCGATTTCGTTACCACCACGACGCATAAAACGCTTCGAGGTCCGAGAAGTGCGATGATCCTCTGTAAGAAGGAATGGGCTAAGAAGATAGATTCAGCAGTATTTCCAGGTCTGCAAGGTGGTCCATTCATGCAGCAGATTCTTGCAAAGGCAGTTGCCCTGGGTGAGGCAGCCCGTCCTGAATTTGCAGATTTTGCGAGGCAAATTGTTGCCAATTCACGAGCCCTTGCTGAAACACTTTTAGAGAGAGGCTGGCGATTGGTAACGGGCGGAACGGATAATCACCTTATGCTTGTGGATTTACGAAGTAAGGATGAAAACCTGACCGGACACGATGCTTCTGGAGCGCTTGAATCAGCAGGTATAATTGCCAATAAAAATGTCATTCCATTTGATCCACGTCCACCGGCATTGACTTCGGGCTTGCGATTCGGAACCCCTGCTGTGACTACTCGTGGGCTCAAAGAACCCCAGATGCGACAAATCGGCTTGTGGATTGATACAATTCTGACACATCCGCACGATGAGCAAATCATTGCAGACATAAGGCAGCAAGTGCTCGAAATGTGCAGGGAATTCCCGGTACCAAATCAACAGGATAAGGATATTGATGTGGGGGAGATAACGACAGGCGTCGATAAAAGCGATGCGTAATATCTATCGAATTCTCGATGCAAATTTCAATCGTGCTCGAGAGGCATTGCGGGTAATCGAGGACTTCGCCCGATTCATACTCGACGATGCAGCCATTACTGCTTCAGCGAAGCAATTGCGGAGTCAATTGCAAAAGGTGGCTGAAAGTTTCCCTGCCGATGTCTTGATTTCAAGCAGGAACACAATCGGTGATGTTGGTACTTTGATAACATCACAAACCGAGCCCCAGCGGGCAGATGCCCAGGCGGTTGCAACGGCAGCATGTAAACGGCTCACCGAGGCATTGAGAACGCTTGAAGAGTACAGCAAGATTATTGCTGAACAATCTGCCAGTGAGTTCGAATCGATGCGATATGCTGCCTACGAGTTGGAGAAACGACTGGCAATTCATCTCATGCCGAGCAAGCGATTTGAAAAGGTTAGGCTGTATGTACTTTTGACATCAAGTCTTTGTCGGGGTGATCCAGTCGATACTGCCCGTGCCGTTATCGCCGGTGGTGCTGATTGCATACAGATTAGAGAGAAGGAAATGACCGACCGTCAGATTGTATTATTATCCCAGAGGATTAAGGAGATTACCAAACCGGCGGGGGTATTATTGATTATCAATGATAGGGTCGATATAGCAGCGGTGGTTGGTGCCGACGGCGTGCATCTCGGTCAGGATGATTTATCCATCCGTTCTGCTCGTTCATTATTACCTGCGGGGATGATTATAGGTCAATCGACGCACAATATCGTTCAGGCAAGGTCAGCCGTTGAAGATGGAGCCGATTACATCTCCGTTGGCCCGATATTTCCTACCAGTACCAAAGATGCTGGTAAGCCCGTGGGGGTAGATTTTCTCAAACAGGTTGTCTGTGAGATACCACTGCCGAACGTCGCCGTTGGGGGGATAACAGCTGATAATGTCGGTCAGATTGTTTCAGCAGGTGGCCGATGCGTTGCAGTATGTTCTGCAATTATATCGGCTGCTGATCCTGCTGCTGCTGCCAGGGAGATAAAAAGACAACTCATGTGGACGTAGAGGGGGCATTGATAGATAAATTCATGTGAGGAGTCCGATGGCATTATCAAAAGTATCAGCAACGAAGGCACTGGCAGTGAAGGTAATTAATCGACTTCGGCAAGCAGGGTTCGAAGCGCTCCTTGCTGGTGGATGCGTCCGTGATATGCTTATGGGCCGCCGACCAGCCGATTACGATGTTGCCACCAATGCCACTCCCGAAGAGGTAAAAAAACTCTTCAAAAAGGTTTTGATGGTCGGGGCAAAGTTCGGCGTGGCAATGGTTATCTTCGGAAAAAGACGTGTGGAAGTAACTACCTTCCGAAGCGATCTATCCTATAGCAATGGGCGAAGACCTGATAAGGTTCAGTTCCGGTCAACCGCTCGAGAAGACGCCCTCAGACGTGATTTTACTATAAACGGGATGTTTTACGACCCTATTGCCAAGAAAGTAATCGATTATGTCGGTGGAATGGAAGACCTAAAGGCAGGGGTCATTCGAGCAATTGGTGATCCATTCAAGCGATTTAATGAAGATTACCTTCGCATGCTCCGTGCGGTCAGGTTCGCAGGTCGATTTGGATTTCGCATTGAGCCAGCCACAGCCGAAGCCATAAGGAAAAATGCATCTAAAATCACGCAAATCAGCGGGGAGCGAATACGGGAGGAACTTGAAAAGATTTTCGCTCACAAATCTGCTGCTGAAACGATTAGGTTGCTTGAGGAGATGGGTTTGGCAGAAGCAATTATTCCGGAGTTGTTCAGCAAGGAGAATCTCTGGGATGAGGCATTGGAACGGCTCAGTGCCATTGCTTCAAAGCAGGATGTCAAACTTTGCTTCGCTGCAATGCTTTGCGGATTGGCAAAGGAGCAGATCCGTCAGATTATCCGCCGGTGGGGCGGTTCGAATGATTTGTGCAATTCCATTTGCTGGATTAGTGAGCATCTTCACGATTGGCAAATGGGGGCGAATATGACACTTGCACAATTGAAACGATTACTTGCCAGAGAAGATTTCTCCCGTCTCTGGAAACTCTGGTTAATTGATCGGCGGATGAGTAAGGCCATCTTACAACCTATCAGAATACTACGAGAGAGGATAAAGCAGATTCCGCCTGAGAAGATTGCCCCTGAACCTTTCATCAATGGTGAAGATATAAAAGGACTTGGGCTTAGCGAGGGGCCCAAAATTGGTGAGATTTTAGATAAGGTCTATGAAGCCCAACTGAACGAGCAGATAAATACTCGCCGTCAGGCACTTGCCCTTGCACGAAGACTTGCTTTGGAAAAGTCTTAAATATCTCACCAGCGAGAAATACCTGATGATAAATCGTCGGCCTGTGAGAGGAAAAATTGTATATAAGAGGAGGGCTTATTGTTCAAACTTTTTTACTATCAGGACGATGTTATGCCCGCCGAAACCAAATGAGTTTGACATCGCCACTTTGACATCCTTTTGCCGCTTTACCAGCGGGCAATAGTCCAGATCACATTCATCATCGGGATTCTCCAGATTCAGCGTCGGTGCGATCCAGCCGGTCTGAAGCGTCTTTATCGTGGCGATAAGTTCCACTCCACCACTTGCACCGAGTAGATGACCTATTGCACTTTTGGTCGAGGATATGACCAGACCATTATAAGCGTGCTGCCCGAAGACCGTTTTTATAGCACGGGTTTCCATGATATCGTTTAGCTGCGTACCAGTGCCGTGGGCATTTATGTAATCTACCTGTTCGGGTGATATTCCTGCATCGGAGAGCGCTTTCTTCATAGCGGCAGCAGCACCTTTACCATCGGGACTCGGTGCGGTGATATGCTCTGCATCGCAGGTAGAGCCGTATCCGATAATCTCTGCTAATATATTTGCACCACGATTGAGGGCATGATTGAGTTCCTCTAAGATTATTACCCCTGCTCCTTCAGATAGAACAAATCCATCTCTGTCCTTATCGAACGGTCTTGATGCCTTTTCAGGTTCATCGTTGCGAGTTGATAGTGCCTTGAGTGCACAAAAACTTGCCAAACCTATTTCGATTAATGCCGCTTCGGAGCCACCAGTTATCATAACATCAGCGTGATCGTACTGAATTAACCTGAAGGCATCGCCGATGGCATTACTTCCCGACGCACAGGCAGCTGCTACCGCACTATTAGGACCCAATAATCCCCATAATATAGCCACATTCCCACTGGCGGCATTGAGCATCAGTTTAGGAACGGTAAAGGCGCTTACCTTGTCAGGCCCCTTTTGGATCAATCGGATATTTTGAGTCTGCAATTCCTCTAAGCCGCCAATTCCACTTCCAATAAGCACGCCACAGCGGGTGCGGTCAACCTTCTCGAA
>JAGHBS010000018.1 GCA_021160865.1 Planctomycetota bacterium
GCTACATTAGTGGCTTTGAGATGGGATATTACCGGCGGGGCCTTATCGGGAACCAGCTGGAAATTCACTATCGTGGTCTGTCCTTGCTTTACTTCTATGTCGGGTTTAGATACTCGTCGATAGTGCTTTTTTGTTACTATTAGTCGATATGTGTCAATTGGCACTTCTGCTTTGTAGTTTCCTGCAGCATCCGTAGTAGCTTGAAATGGTCCAGCAGACACAATGGCTTTTTCTATTGGTTTGCCGTCAGTATCCTTGACTGTTCCCTTGATGATACCCTTCAGACTGGTTTTGCGATAATATTCCAGTATCTCCGCTGCAGTTAGTGCCCGCGAATAAATCCTGGCTTCGTCTATAATGCCCTTGAAAGCGCTGTTCCATATACCTTCTGCATACCATCTTCCGATATGAAGATTTCCAGAAGATGCATGAATCTTCGCAGGCGGGGTAAGACTGGGTACAGGGTCTTGCTGTCCATTGATGTATATCTTCATCGTGGTACCGTCACATGTTGCAGCAATATGGACCCATCTGTCCTGCGGTACCAGCCTGGTGGAGCGTATCCAGGCGCTGCGGTGTCCCGAGCTGAGACCAAAAGTAACTCCCTCTCTGTCGATATAGAGTATGAAAGCACGCTCGTTAAGAGTGCCGCCGTAAAGCCATCTTTCAAATATCACGTGTGTACGAGAAATAGAGGGCTTTACCCATGCCATAAGTGTGATCTGGTTGGTGAAACTGTCCAGACTGGCAGACTTGGGGATGTCAATATAATCGTCTTTCCCGTCAAATTGCAAACCACCTCCTACTATTCCTTTCGTCCAGGTTGCACCATGAATAGTTCCATGATTGCCATTGCCTGAGGAATCAATGATTTTTTGTCCTTTTCCTTCGTCGAATTTCCAATACGCTATCAGTCCTTTTTCTTTTGCTAAGGCTGCCTGCCCAGACAGAACCATCGCTGCTGAAAGAACGATGAGCAACCAACTCTTCATGTACAGTTTTCCCGCCATGGTATGCCCCTTTCCAAAAAGCAAAGTAGCATTGCACTTTTTAATAGTTCAGGCTCTTTGGAAAAAGCGGCGCTTGCCTAACCAGGCAACGCACCCGGAGGCAAGACACCAGCTGTTCAATTCGTCCCATATGATACACACACCGTGCTGTTTCGCAAACACATTTTCCAGATTCAAACAGGAGGAAAACATCTGTCCGATAATTCAACCAGCAGCCAAGGTGCGTCGACCGAATTGATATAACACAGTACTATCCGCCACGTATCGCTGAACTTGAAATGAAGGTCGTCGAAACTCCGACGCAGGTGGCATGGTTTGACGAACAGACGGCAAGCCTTTCCAAACATTCCCCCCAACTTCTCCAAGCCGCCGTCCTCTGACATCGTCAATCCGCCCAAAACCACCAATTCTTCTAAAAGCTACGCAAGCAGGGCGGCCAACCCTGTCATCAAGGCATCAGTTTCCAAGGCAAGAAGAACATTTATAACCCGGGAAAATCTTCTTCTACACTCACCCCCTTTATCCCTCTAAATTTTCCTTTACTGACTGAGTTATGTCCCTTTATTCTGGTTTTCTAGGCTACTTCCTTGATTCTTCATTATAGAAAATTCCAACCCAGAAGGTTGCCCAAATGTCTCCCGAGCCGGCTTACCTTACCCATCCGGCTAATTTTTACCCTCATCTGCTCTAAGTCTGTTCTCCTCACGACCTGCTTATTACTTTTATGCCTGCTCTGAATCAAAATAAAAAGCCGGGCTTCACGCTCGGCCTCCTAACCCTTTCAAACCTTCCCGATTTCCAATCTCCCTCACCCTATCCTACTGACTTCTCTAACCCTTTATGCTTCTATAAAACTTCTAATGCTTATTGCTGGAGGCTACCTTATTTTCCGTCGGAGCAAAATCGCAGAGAAGACAAAATCTGAGTAGATGATCTCTATTAAGACTCCTTGCCTCTATTATTCTCTTCTCGCCTTCTTTTTCCCTACCTTGTCCTATGTGGCTATCTCCTGTGTCTGATAAATCCCAGACCTGCCAATAGCAGCATCAGCGTTGCAGGTTCGGGAACTGCCCCGCCTGTCGAAAAGCCATAATTCCCTGCCAGGATGCCAAGATCAGAAATATCTACCACCAAATCACCATCAAAATCCCCCTCCGACCAACTCTTACCAGTCCCGCCATAATTGCCTGCCAAAATGCCTAAATCTGATACATCAACGCTACCATCAAGATTCGCATCGCCGTTGAAGAATTGCTTGGGTGAACCGCCATTGAGGTAATAAAGATTCAAACCATTCAAATCTATCGTCGCTCCTGCATTCATGATGAGATTGCTCACATAAAGGGCTTCGCTGCCCCACCAGCCGGGCTGATTGGGATAATCGTCAACGAGTTTAATCCTCCCAGCAGCCTCACCGCCCAGCTGGAGCGTGCCGATGAGGAAGTTATCTACGCTAAATGCCGATAAAACTGCCCCATCGTCCTTTCCTGCAACCTCGAGGTCATCGACAACTGCACTTCCGCCTTCAAAGATAAGAGTCAGATTTGATAATCCTGCAAGATTTGCTGAGTTTCTGCTTTGGTTCTGGAAGTCTGCCCCGGTCATATGGACTTCTGCCCCCTCTTGAGCGGTCAGCGTGCTATCTTGCTTGAAGACAATGCTTCCACCGACACCTACACTACTTGTTGAATCGATATTCAGTGTACCTGTAGAACTTACTTGCAAGTTTCCACCAACTTCAACATTTCCACCGTTGCTGATACTTAACGTCCCTTGACCATAAAAGCCGACGCAAAGACTTCCGTCGCAGTTCCAGCTTGAACCTGCGCCATCAACGGATACCTCTCCCATCGAGCCTGAATCAAAGCCGATGGACCCCGACTTGCAGCTGACATATCCACCGTTGCTGATATTCAACGTCCC
>JAGHBS010000247.1 GCA_021160865.1 Planctomycetota bacterium
AGTAAATAGAACGATACCTTCAATCAGGCTGGCGGAAGAAAGTGTCTGTGCCGAAGAGGGTGAGTCGGATAAAAATCGCACTTTATAAAAATAAAATCTGAAAGATACAAAACCCTATGAAGGTTTCGGTAATTATACCAGCAGCAGGTGAGTCGAAGCGATTCGGCGGGGAGAAAAAGAAGATATTTGCAAAAATTGCAGGACAATGCATCTTCCTGCGAACGCTCGAATTATTTATCAATCGTGAAGACGTTTGCCAGGTCATCCTGGTCGTGGGAAAAGACGATATCGATACCATAAAAACCAATTATGGCGATACCTTGAACACGAGAGGCGTTGAAATGGTAATCGGGGGAGCGACACGAACCGAATCAGTTCGCCATGCCCTGGTAAAGGTAAATGACCAGGCAGATTTCGTATGCGTCCACGATGCCGTTAGACCTTGCGTATCCCAACTCTGGATTGACAAGGTATTCGAGGCTGCTGATAAGTACGGTTCAGCCATTCTGGCTTATCCCATCCATGAAACTGTCAAGAAAGTCGGCAGGGACAATGAAATAATCCAAACGGTTCGCCGTGATGACCTCTGGCAAGCACAGACGCCGCAGGTCTTTCGTAAGGAAATCCTGATGCGGGCTTATCAAAATGCCTCAGGCAGTGCCGATGACGATGCTGCCTTGGTCGAAGCCATCGGTGAAAAGGTAATCGTCGCTCCGGGCGACCCCAGAAATATAAAAATTACCACTCGCGAAGACCTCGAATTAGCCCGAGCGGTTATCGATACACTACCCAAGCCCGGAATTGAAAACTCGGCAAACCCTTTTGAAGAGGTAAAGTGATAAAATTGAAGATAAGTTTCGCTAACCAGCCAATTTTGATGGTAAGATAAAGGGGCAAAATAACGACTATGGAAAACAAAGATTATAATCTCGTTCCTATCCAAAAAGGATAAGAAGCAGCAATTATAGGAGCAAACCAATGAAACAAGGATGGAATACTCTGGTATCGGTGATAGTGTCAATAGCGTCGGTATTGTTCGTTGCAGGCTGCGATAGACCACCATCGGCACCGAGAACTGCTGATGGTAAACCTGTTAAAGTAGTGGCAGTTAATCCTGCTGATGAAGCAGAAAGGGAGGCGGTCTACCAGCTAAAATCTGCTACCCTGGCTTACAAACAGGCATTGAAGGTATTGCACGCTTATTATGTCAAGATCGGCGCATTCGATAAGCAACTCTGGGCTGAAAGAGAGTTGGCCAATCTCGAACAGGCTCAGACGTTTCGATTTGAAGGTGTGGACAATCCAACCCTGCCACCGGCAAAATCGGTTGAAAATATTACCGAAGCTGCTGCGGTTGAAGATGTCCTTGCAGCGCGGAAAAGATGGAAAAAATGCCTCAATAATTTAGAAGAACTCTACAGCAAGAAGGGATTGAATTTCAAACTTGCATTAGTCCGAAATATCAAGGCAAGGTTCGACCCGATACGCACCTATGCCTACTTTCTTGAAGTGGAAATTCCTCCTGCCAATTTGAAACCAACCGAGGTTATCCCCGAAGCCGATGCCCTCTTTGCAAAGGCACTCAAACTCCACAAACGAGGCAAAATTCTTCCCGGCATTACCGATTATTCCAAAGAGCGTAAAGCCTTATTACTATTCTTAGAATTGGTACGAAAATACCCGCGAAGCACGAAGATTGCCCAAAGCGCCTATTATATCGGTGAAATCTACAAGGAATATTTCAATGAAAATATTCGTGCGGTAGCGTGGTATCAACGTGCCTGGCAATGGGACCCGAACATACAATTACCGGCAAGGTCGCAGGCAGCATTTGTGTACGATTTCCGCCTCGGTCAACATGGCAAGGCGTTGGCGCTATACAAAGAGGTAATAAAGTACGAACAGTACGATTGGAACCGCGTCCGATACGCCAAGCAAAGAATTAGGGAACTGACCAAATCAAAAGGTTAATCAATATGATATGTCTTTCCGAGAATAAATAACCCCTGCCACGAAGCAAACCTTCATTTAGCCACGATGGGCAAGAAGGGATAATTTCAATCGGGGAAAAATTTGTACGATTTTACGCATCGCAAACGAACAAAAACCGTTTATAATAAATGAAGGCATTATAAGCATACATTAGCGACGGGAGATCGAGCAGTTTATGAATGCCAGTATCATATTTTTTATTGCGTCAGCCAGTTTGTTTTTTTTACTGGCAATTTTTGCCAATCATATTTTTCGGTGGAGCAATCATTTAACAAGAAGGCTTGGACTTAACAAACTTGCTGATTTTCGAGAACGTTTGTGGCCAATTTTAGGACCAATTGCTCGAATAGCACTTGTACTCACTGGAATCATAATTTCAGCGGCAACTTGGAAATTGATTAATCGCTAACACGAGGATTCAGCGGACGACTAATAACCGCTGTTGTTCCTTTACGGTATGATTACTTTACCAACTGGGTAATAGTAACAATTAGGGCAAGCGACCAACTTGCCTACATGCGAATATATATAGGAGTACGAAAATGCTTACCAAGCCGATTAAGAAGTATATTACGGGGATACTGGTAATCGCCATTTTTTCCGGTGCATTTCCATCTGTCAGTGCAGCGTTCGACAATCCAAAGGCGAAGATTCCACCACGGGCACATAGACACCGTCGAAGTGGTGGTGAATCGTTACCACCGCTGCCCTTGCCGGCAACGCCGCTTCGCCGAACAGAACGAAAGCGTGAACCTGCACCCCCCGCCCTGATTGGCATGATAACCTTCCGAGGTTCTCGTTTCGTTTTTCGTCAAGGAAGGCGAGTTAGAGTTGAACAGTTCCCCACCACGCAAATCGATATCGAAAGGTTAACAAATTATGCCAATTATCGTTTAGGAATACGCTATCGATATATCATGACAACACTTGATAAGTTTTCATGGAATCCTGCTGAGTTGCCTCTTTTATACATCACAGGCTGGACGCCCTTGCCGAAGTTATCTGACGAGATGATTGCCCGGCTACGCAGGTATGTTTACGACGGTGGGACGATTGTGATCCACGCCCAGTGCGGCCGACCCGAATTCACCAAGAGCACCAGGCGGGAAATCGCACGGATATTCCCGAACCGTCGCCTTGCTCCGATAGACACCGATTCGCCACTGTTTCGCAGCTACTTCCGCATAACCGAAATGCGCGTCCGCAAGGATGAAGAGCCGTTCAAATCCATTCCCCCCTATCTCGAGGCAGTTTACGTTGGCTGTCGACCTGCAATTATCCTCTCGCCGATTGACCTGAATTGTGGCTGGGACGTGGTACGACATCCTATAAAGGGTGGTATCCTGTATCACCAGAATGATGCACTGGCGTTGGGGGTGAATATCATTACCTGTGCACTTGCCAACCTGAGATACGCTCGTAGTTTTGCGGTCGAAAAAATATATTATCAGCAAGGCCAAAAAACGCGTGATCAGCTGGTTATTGGACAGATAATCCACAACGGCGATTGGGACCCCACGCCCCACGGGCTGCCGAACCTGTTGAAATACGTCGCTGCCAACACCACGATGAACGTCCAGTTCAAGCGCGACATTGTAAGCCTGTCCGACGAAAGCGCCTTTGGGCATCCGGTGCTTTACATGACGGGCTTGCGGGATTTCAAATTGAACCAGGCTGAAATCGTCCACCTGAGAAACTATCTCGTCAATGGTGGCGTTTTAATTGCTGACGCTGCTGCTGGTAGAAAGGCATTTGACGTTGCATTCCGTCGTGAAATCCGCAAGGTTTTACCGGAAGCCAAACTCAAACCCATCGCCCTTACAAACCCGATTTTCCAAAGTCCATTCGAGATAACAACCGTCGAATACACCGAACCGGTAAAAGCGCTTCATCCGAATCTTAACACTCCTGTACTGCTTGGAATTACCATCGATGGCTCACTGGCGGTAATCTATTCGCCGTTCTCGCTCGGCAACGGCTGGGAACAAATCCCCTTTGATTACAATCTCGGTTATAGCGACGAAGATGCCCTTCGGCTCGGGACTAATATCCTGACGTATGCAATTTCACACTGACCGAATCAGTGTGTGGCGGGGTTAGCTTTCCCTGCCTGTATCATCCGAGGGTGAACGGACCCGACGAATGCCGGTAATTGAACCGTCGAAGAAATCAAGTACTGCTTTTACGTTCGGGTCGCTGGCGAGTTCAGCACGCTCTGCCGAGGAGAGTGGGGCGGCAGAATTCAAATTCCGAATCGAAGCCATTGGCTTATCATCCTTTGCGGGCAAATCCTGCTGATTAATCTGAACATATTGACATTTAATCCCTTTTCGCCCGAATAGATTAGAAAGTGCCTCGGTGATATCACGATCCATGCGTTCCTCGCATCGTCTGCGAAGTGATTCATATCTGGGCAAATACCCAAGTGTGAGGGTATCATCTTCCAGCGCGACTACCGTTGCAGGCAAAAGCACCCCCGCCACCAAACTCTGCCGATTAGCCTCAAGCGTCCTGATAACCGCCTGCCAATTCTGCTGGAGATATTCCTTCGACCATTGCGGATTTTCCAGTACGGGCGTGGGCGAATGCTTGCTTTCAACTGATACGTTTGAATTATACCCCCCTTTCGTAAGGTTGGTCTTATATGTTCTGTCCGCCTGTGGCGAGGTCAGATTCTTTTTTTGTCCGCTAATTCGGGCAGGAC
>JAGHBS010000080.1 GCA_021160865.1 Planctomycetota bacterium
GCACGTGCATGTGTCGATGGAATTATGAAAATTACTGAAAGGCTTATTACGGCGAATGGAATCATGTTCTGAAAGGTTTTTTTCATGGCGACTTTCCTTTCCTGCATGGGTTATAATATCTTAACGCCGTGGGCAATAATAGGTTTTGGTCTTGAATGAATATGAATATGTGAAACAATGCAGGGTGCGGTGGCAGGCAGTTGTCAAATCATCTTCCGTATCGGTCTGACTGTAATCAGGTTTGATGGATCACGAGTGTGAAAGTACCCTTTACCAAGTATGGCTTACGAGAAATGTTCCTGGCAACGCTTTTATGCGGTGCTGTATCAATTCTTGTAGCCTGTTATTACCTGCCGATAGTGTTTGTGCCGATTCTCCTTTGGGCTGGGGTGATGTTCTTCTTCCGTGATCCTTCACGTCAGCCTGAACATGCCGATGCCTTTATTTCTCCTGCTGATGGTAAGGTGGTTGAGATTTCGAGCATTGGTCCAGAGGGTATCCTCGGCAGGTCGGCAAGGCGGATCGGTATATTCATGAGCATTTTTGACGTTCATGTGAATCGAAGCCCCTGCGGGGCGATAGTAGAAGAAATAGAACACCACAAAGGCGGTCATCTCGACGCACGGAATCCAAAATCATCACAGGTAAATGAATCAGCTACTATCAGGTTATCCATAACAACTGATGATGGACGCACCTTTCCCGTGATTGTACGCCAGATTGCCGGTATCATAGCCCGACGGGTCATAACTGATTTGCGCCCGGGTCAGTATCTCCGAGTTGCAGAGCGTATTGGTATGGTGAAGTTCGGCTCGCGAGTGGAGTTGATAATCCCTGAGGAGTTGATTGGAAAAGTAGCGGTGAAGATGGGTGATAAGGTAAAGGCTGGTAAAACTGTTCTGATATATCCTTCGGTAAAACTTGCTCAGCAAGGACGCTCAATGTAGAAAAGTTTATATGGGTGAAAGACGGATAAATTCTCCCGATATCGATAAGAATGAAGTTGACGGTCCTCCCAGGCCTGTGCTGCGACGAACGGTTATCAGGACTGCCAGCGTATTACCTGTTCTGGTAACGCTTCTGAATGGTATTGCAGGATTTGCAGCAATTCATTATGCAACCAAGGCGGGACTCAACGGAGAAGGTGGGATTCATAACGTGATGATTGCTGCGTGGATGATCTTTGCAGCCCTTCTGTTTGATGCACTTGACGGACGACTTGCCAGGATGACCCGACAGGCGACCGATTTCGGTGCCCAGCTGGATAGCCTTTGCGATATTATAAGTTTCGGGGTGGCACCGGCGGTGCTGATGGTACACGCTGCTTCGCTAACGCGGCAGATACCGGATTTTGAGTTTATCGAGCCCCATGCCTCAAACCTCGGTAAATTGGTGATGGTAATCGCGGTAATCTACGTTTGCTGTGCAACTCTTCGTCTGGCAAGGTTTACTGTCGAGAATGCGCCGGATTTGCTTCATCACTTGCACTTTACAGGTTTGCCCTCTCCAGCAGCGGCGGTTCTGGTAGCCTCGCTGGTATTATTATTTGGTCATATTCAAGGGCTTCATAGGAATCCACAGATAATGAAGTTGCTGAATATCACGGTAGGAATTGCCTTACCGAGCGTGACGTTCATTGCGTCGCTTTTGATGGTCTCGCGATTTAGATATGTCCATTTGGTCAATCGTTTTATTGTGGGGAGAAAATCTTTCTCGCACATCGTGATAATTATTATCAGCGTAATTGTGGGGCTGATGTTCCTCATGTACGCCTTGCCGATAGCAACCCTCCTTTATACCGCAAGCGGACCGATAGGTGCGCTTTGGAGAAAGTTTAAGACACGAAGGGTATCGGTAAGTAAACCTTCTTAACGACGGGATTAAAGGGGGATTAATCGAATTAATCGATATGATTTTCTTCTGTCGTAGTGGCATCGCGCAGGTGAATCTCCACGCTGGTAGTACCGTTGTAATGATTCAGGACGGGTTCACCGATGATGTCAATGGTATCAATGCCGATGAGTTCATCAGCAAGGTTTCCCATACCGAAGCCGACGCATCTTATCCTCCCTGCTCTGGGTTTATCCTGTCCGACGATGAATGAAACGGTGTCGCCGTTTCGTCCTATGCGCTGTGGTTCGGTGAGAATTTTGCATCCTCGAACAATAATTAGTGGTCGTGGATTTCCCCTGCCGAACGGGGAAAGCATGTTTAGTTGCTCGACAGTGGCATAGTCCAAATCGGCCAATGAAACTTCAGCATCGATGTGTAAGGTGGGGGTGAGGATGTCTTCAGGAAGATTTTCTTCTGCATAGGCATTTAAATCGGCAGCAAAGTCTTCAATAGAATCAGCACGGATTTTCAATCCTCCCGCCATTGCATGACCACCGAAACTTACCAGGTGCTTCGCGCATGCCTTGAGCGCCTTTCCAATGTCAAAACCATCAATGCTTCTTGCTGAACCTTGGCCAAGATGATCTGCGCCCCCTGAGGTTTCATCATTTCCATTCAACGCGATTAGTATGGTGGGTCTTTTGTACAGGTCCACCAATCGCGATGCGACTATCCCGATTACTCCCGCGTGCCAGTTCGACGATGCCAGGACAATGCAGCGATTGCTAATGGTATTAGCCTTTCCTGACTCAATCATATCTACTGCTTCGTCGAAGATAGCACGTTCAATTTTTTGTCGCTCGGTATTTTGCTTTTCGAGAAAATTGGCAATTTCTCTTGCCCGATTCAAATTGGCATGCGTGAGGAGTTCTACCGCGGGGGTAGCATCTCCCATTCGTCCACATGCGTTTAGCCGGGGTGCCAAGCAAAAGCCAATATGATATGCATCCAGAGGAGTATTAGTAAGTCTTGTTGATTCCAGCAGTGCCTTTAGACCGGGATATTCAGTGGTAGCAAGTCCCTTCAGACCATATACCGATAGGATGCGATTCTCATCCAGCAGCGGGACAATGTCGGCAATTGTTCCTATTGCTGCCAGAATAGTCGCTTCCAGCAGGAAATTCTTTGTAGGCTCATCAACGCGGTCGGAGCGAGTGAATCTTCGGGCAATTTGCCAGGCAAGTTTGAACGCCACACCCGCACCGCACAAGTCTAAATTAGGATATTTGCTTCCTGAAATAGCAGGATGAACAATCGCAGCTGCCTCAGGCAGTTCATCTGAAGGAGTGTGATGATCCGTCACGATAACGTCCAACCCTAACTCGTTTGCCCGGCGTATTTCCGAAATCGCCGATATCCCACAATCGACCGTGATAATAAGGCTAACCCCCATTGATGCGATTTGCTCGATCGCATTGATATTCACACCGTAGCCCTGTTCAAGTCGATCGGGAATGTAATGGCACACATCGGCACCGAACATGCTCAAGCATCGGTACAAGATGGCAACTGCGGTTATCCCGTCGGCATCATAATCGCCGTAAATGCAGATTTTTTCTCCCTTATGAATAGCCTGAATGATGCGATTAACGGCTGGTTCTATTCCGGGCAATAATTCCGGTGGGTGTAGGTTTGTCAGTCGGGGGTTCAGAAATGCTTTTGCTGATTCGATATCATTGATACCACGATTGTAGAGGATTTGAGCCAAGAGAGGGGATGTTCGGATTTGTCTTGCGAATTGTTTGGCATTAGACCATGCAGGTGCAATTTCCCATCGATATCCGTTGAGCCTCCATGCTTTTCGCCGCACCATCTCCCGAGGGTCCCTTTCAGAATCTTTACTCGAGATGGTATTGTACTGTATCAGGGCTGGATAATTAAGCAAATTCGCTTTTATAAAAATGAAAAATTTATTTATCTGTCTTATGAGGCGCTGTATTGGTGCGCTCTTTGAGATTTTTATAAGGAAAGTGTAATGTTGACTATCATCATCGGCGATAGGAGTGCTTAGGTTTAGGTTCGATCTGTTTGAGCTTCGGGTTAACATGCAATCCTGCAACATCGACGGCCATTACAAGGGGGATACTCTCTACGATACCCCCGATTGCTCCGGCAATCTGGCACCATTGGCCTTCCAAAGCCGAGATATTGCCTGGTGCCCAGACATAAACAGGTTGATTAGTTCCATAAATAACAACTGTTAGATAGGTAGCGTTAAAACCTGGCTTGGCAGACAACAATTTTCCTATGAATACTACCGGTTCGCCCAGATGTTTCTGTGGCAAGGATAATACCCCTCGAGCGTTTTTTGTCAGGTCGCTGGCATACCAGATGTTATCGAAGGCTGATTCCTGTAACGTTTCAACTGCCTTATCCCACGCTATTGAAATTTGCTCGTCGATTTCATTGATTACTGACATGGTTCTGATAAGGTTACACAAGTGTCTATATAGGTTGTCGATCTTTGGAGTTATTCCGTGACCAAAACATAAGGGGCAAGGTATGGTTTGTTCTTCTGTTTTGATGATGGTTACCCATTTGTAGCGATAGTGCGGTCTAATGCCCGGACCGGTTACGAGTTCTTTTTTTAGTTCTCTTTTTGGGACTTGCGTCTTTTTGGTAATTACTCCCGTGCCATGGCACTTTCCACAATATAGACTACGTTTTACTAATTCAGCAGCCGTGGCGATTTCCTTACCACCCGTTGCCGGTCCGTAGTACGATTCCTCTTGCCCGGTGCTGCTGAGCAGGGAAATCTTTGCTGCTCCTATTGGAACTGCGTCTTTTGCCTTTTTAAGCAAATCATCTATTGCCTTCCATTCGATAGCAAAGCCCGTGCCTTTGTTAGTGATTCCCCCAACAACGATGCCACTAACCTGACCCTTTTCATTTAGAACAGCAGCACCGTTAATGCTTCGACAGAGTGGTAAATCAATTTGCAGATACTTATATTTGTGTTTCAAGGGTGTTTTGCACTCGATGATTTCCTGAAATTCCGCTGCAGTGCGTATTGCGTTTACCCTACCGGTGCTTACAAGAAGTCGCCTGCTACTTGAATGCCCTATGGTAATTATGTTCTGGTTGATTTTTACCTCGTTGATGGGAGAGCCTGTGAAGACTTTGGGCGGTATGGTAGGGCTAAGCGGCTGGAGTATTGCAAGGTCGGTTTCAGGATTAATGATAAGTGCTTTTGCCTTTAATTCTACTCCTCCAATAGTCTCAATACTTATGCCGGTGCAGAAACGAGAACTTATCGTATGCCAATTGGTAATAACAAGCCCACTTTTTGAAACAAAAAATCCGCTTCCTGTTTTGGGACGCCCGCCTTTGCTGGTGTGGCAGATTACCTTGACAACCCCGGCTGAAGATTGCTTAAAAAGCCCCTGAAGAGAGGTGTGTTTTTTAGCCTGGCTTGATGATTCCCTAAATATGACTCTTATGCGGGATTTGGTTACCTCTGCAGGCTTTTTGGCAGTGGCGTAGGTACGCCATTGTGCTAAAGATGTCATTAGAGATAGCGCACCAATCAGGAGCAGAATTATTGACACTCGTAATTGCCATGTTATTCGTCGAACCATTGGAATTTTCCTTCCATGGAAATTTTATTTTGTTCTTCGTTCATTGATAGAGATCGTCAGATTTTCCTGAAAACCATGAGCTATAAGAATTTTTCGATTCCATTCTTCGATATTATTATTTTCCGTCCGCCTGGTTCGTTCAGGCATCTGCTCTCTTATGTTATTAGGGATTAGGATGATTCAAAAGCGGCAATCGGTAGTACGTCCTGCAAGCCCAGGGAATCCAGAATACTCTACTATAATATAACATTATAAACAGCCAAGTATGCAGAAAGTTCCTTAACAATTGGTAAATAATTTATATTCCGGTTTACAGAATCGCATGCCGATGACTTCTTGCGATGGTGGTTACGATTTTGGAAATTCATCTGTCCCTGGCTTAACCTGACGTAGCGGACGATGCAATGATTATTGTAATATAAAGATGCTATAAAATGGCTTGATTATGGC
>JAGHBS010000250.1 GCA_021160865.1 Planctomycetota bacterium
GATAGATTAATCCAATAAAACTACCATGTCAATAATCTTCAAATGAAGTAAGAGAAACAGAACCCTTTTACCATGCAAAAAGATTGGTCGCCATCATTTGTCATTATGAAACACCGAAATCCCCACACTTGATATTCTAAAACATTCTGCCAAAATCTTGCTGAAGGTCTGTATTGGAAATCCCTTCATCCATGAAAATTTTTATTGTTGACAGTATGCTCATTTGCCCGTAATATGTAGCAATGGAAATCTGGTAGGTGTGTGGTGGGAAGCGTTTCCCAGCCTGCTAGTGTCGTCCGGGTGGCAGACGGACGCGTTTGTTGGAAGAGTCGTGGCAATATTGTTAGATTCATGTCAGATTGCTATTGGACAGCTGTGCAGCCTTGTTTCACTGAAAAATCTGCTGATTGACTACGAAGTACATGCCGAGGCGTCTTTCGCAAATCCAACGTGCCGAATCTCTAAAGGAGCCTTAACATGGCTAATGGTAAGGTAAAATGGTTCAACGATTCGAAGGGCTTTGGTTTCATCGAGGTGGACGGCGGCGGAGACGTCTTCGTCCATCACACGGATATCCAAGGCGAAGGATTCAAATCTCTCACTGAGGGCCAAAGAGTACAATTCGAAATCGTCAAGGGTGAGAAAGGTCCTCGTGCGACCAACGTGGTTAAACTGTAATGGACCTTTTCTACCTGTCAGATGAACCAATCATCGCCGTCCAATCGGGCGGCGATTTTTTTACCGCGTGCAAAATCAAACTGGTAATAACATCGCTTCAAGCAAGGTAAATCGAAAGGAAAATTTGCCACTTCTCCCAATAGTTATACCCGAATTAAAGGTAAAATCAGTCTCATGGGTATCAAGCATGCAATAAAAGGGATTTTGACGTTCGTTCCTGGGCTGACAAGGCTCACCTGTCGAACCACCGGTGGGACAAACTCTGCACGGTATTGCTATTCCGTCTGGTTGAGACATCTGATAATGATTAATCAAAGCGGCCTCGATACAAACTTCCAGACGATTGCAGAACTGGGACCAGGCGACTCTATCGGCATGGGGTTAGCCGCCCTACTGACCGGAGCCAACAAATACTATGCCCTGGACATTCAGAAATATGCTCATCGGGAAACGGACTTAAAAATCCTCAACGAATTGCTTTCACTCTTTGCCGCTACCGCAGCAATTCCAGGCAAGGATGAGTTTGCCCAAATCACGCCTGAATTATCTTCCCTGCGTTTCCCCCATGACATTCTTACTGAAAAAAGATTAGCTCGTTCATTAGCAACGGAAAGGGTCGAGCAGATTCGTCAGGCATTGCTGGAATTAGATGAAAATGGCACATCGGGAAAGAACGGAGAGATTGAGATTTATTATCTTGCACCCTGGAGAATCTCTGCTGAGATTGAGGATAATTCGGTTGATTTGATTATCTCTCAGGCAGCCCTTGAGCATATTGAAGACCTCGCCGATGCGTATCTGGCGATGAGTAAATGGCTCAGGCCCGGCGGAATAATGAGTCATCAAATTGATTTTTCTGCCCATGGCTTGGCTGATGAATGGAATGGGCATTGGGCTTATTCTGATTTGCTCTGGAAAGTTATCCGCGGCAAGAGACCCTGGTCTATAAATCGCCAGCCCTACTCGATACACCGTAAGCTAATCGAGCAAAGCGGATTTGATATCATCCGTGAACTCAAGGGCTATGACAAATCGGGAATCAAAAAACGCCAGCTTGCCCCACAATTTGCTAACATCTCCGACGAAGACCTTACCACACGCACCGCATACATCCTTGCGGTAAAAAAATAAATCGGATAGCATATCCCACCATGAACGCACCGACATTACAGGACATCCAGCAGGCTGCTGATAAGATTAAAGGTAAGGTCATCCGTACTCCTCTGGTCGAAGCGTGGGACATCTCAAGAGAAATTGGCTGTAAACTGCACCTGAAATTAGAGAACTTCCAGTTGACACATGCCTTCAAGGTGCGGGGAAATCTGAACAAGATCACATCGCTTCAAGGTAAGTGCAAGAACGGCGTGATAACAGCCTCGACGGGCAATCACGGTCAGGGTTTGGCACTGGCAGCAGCGATGCATAATATCCCTGTCAAGATTGTCGTGCCGGAATGCTCTCCGCAAACCAAGCGCGATGCTATCATCGGCTACGGGGCTGAACTTATCGTCCACGGCAGCGATTATCAGTCCGCATCAGAATACGCCCATGAATTAGCCCAACGCGAAGAGAGAATCTACGTTCATAGTTTCGATGATCCAGAAATAATGGCTGGTCAGGGGACGATTGCGCTGGAGATATTGGAGGATTTACCAAATGTCGAGGTAATCCTTGCACCCATCGGCGGAGGAGGGCTAATCGGCGGGCTGCTTATCGCAATAAAGGAACTGAGACCTGAGATAAAGGTCATCGGCGTGCAAACGACGGCGTTTCCGTCAATGGCAGAATCTCGCAAGAAAGGTAAATGCACATCGGTGCCAGAAGGAAAGACCATTGCCGACGGCGTAGCAGTGCGCCAACCCGGCGAATTGCCCGTCAATATCGTCATAAAGTATATTGACGATATCTGGTTAGTCGAAGAAGACCTCATCCGCAAAGCAATGAAGATGCTCATCAATAAAATGAAGATTATCATCGAGCCAGCCGGTGCGGTTACACTGGCAGGGATATTGAAGCATCAAAACGAACTTACAGGCAAAACCGTTGCTGCAATAGTCAGCGGTGGAAATGCAGACGCCTCGCTGCTTAAGGAAATAATCTAATCAAATAGAAAACAATAACAAAATGCGGGTCAAACCTTGACCTAATCCAAAATAAAATTTACATAACCACTAGATTTGATAAAGATCAAACTTCTTCTTATCGTACAAATGGTATCATGTAGAACATTTCTTTGAGGCAAGATAGCATGGACGAGATTGAAACCCTCCGGAAAGAACTGGAGCATTACAAGGCAGAGAAAGAAAAGATACGCACCGTCGTCGGTCAGATCGGTGGAGCCACCAAGCGCCGCCGTAATACGATGATTAACATCTTCTTCCTGGCAATAGTTATGCTTGCCTTTTTCTTTGACCTCTTACGGCATCTCCTGAAATGGGACCTCCCCTATTTACCACCAACGTTAATACTGGAAATCGCAGTATTATTGGTGTCTTTGAAGATAATCTGGATGATGCATAATCAAGCCAAGGTGTATCACTTTCAATTCTGGATTCTTAACTCGATCGAGTTCCAGCTCAACATGCTTTCGCGTCGCTTATCGGGTATGAACGAAGCGGTTCAAAAATTCGCTACTGAAAAGACCACGAACATTCCATCAGATTCTTCACGGGCTGACCAACAACCACGCTGATAAAACGTTACGAAACAACTCGCCAAACGACCATGTAATCGGCTTGATTCATCATCGGCGTCTTACCTGTCGTTGCATCAAGTTGCAGAAACGCCAGAAGCATCTTGAACGATTTGCCTTGACAGGTCTCGTTGAAGCATCTATATTCTGAAGCGATTGATAGCC
>JAGHBS010000091.1 GCA_021160865.1 Planctomycetota bacterium
AGGCATTGTTGAATAGTTATGGATTTGAAATGCCCCAGTAGCCGTCAAAGTTTTTACAGCGTCTTTAGAAAAGATGACATGGTAAGATGCGATTGATTAATCCTGCTTGTAAGAAGTATGTGTTGCTGAGAGTCTAATTCCTCGGATTGATTAAAGCAGTTAACTCGATTAGTTATACGGCTGGGTGGGGGGTGTTTGTTTTTTAGCAGGCCCGCCGGTGCCGGGTTTGCCTTCTTCGGGATTGCGGAAGAAGCGAGTGGTGGGGTAGGCAAAGTCGATTCGCGGATGGGTAAGGAACGTTTGCAATATGTTCCGCGAGATACGATGGGCAGTAGCACGGCGCTGTCTGACGGGTGAAATGTACCTCAAGGTGAGTTTGACACCGCTATCAACGATGGTCGTTTAAACGGTGGGGCGGAGGTGTTTATATCGGATGGCATAACGGGCTTGCATTTGCTCGATCCTCCGTTTGACTTCGCTTTCGATCTTGTCGGCTTCGATTTCAGCCTTTTCGAGCATCAATTTTTCTGCTTCTTGCCAGTCGCTTTCAAAGGTGACTACCACTGACAGTTCATTCCAGATGAATGGAAATCCCTTGCTGTAGTTGTAGATTGGATGTCGTATCAGCATGCTGTTTGGGATGATTAGCATTCTGCCGGTGCTTTGCTCGGCTTCGACCCAGTTGCCGACTTCTATCATGGATGTCTGGAAAACGCTGATATCGATGACGTCGCCGACCTTGTTATCGATTTCGATACGATCACCTATACTGAAGGGTCTGCGTACCAGCAGTAGTAGCCAGCCTGCGATGCCGAGAAGCGTTTCTTGGAGCGACATCGCCAGACCTGCTCCGACGATGCCCATGAACAGCCCGAGATTCTGGATTCCACTTGCCCAGATGAAGCCGGCTGCGATTACGAAGATGCCTATCCCGATCCATGAAGTTATCCGCCTGATCTTGTGCCTCTCTTCGATGGTCGATGCTCCCCTGGTGAGGCCATGCCGGGCTGCTGTGGTCAGTATGTAAATAACGGCTGCCATCCCGACGGTCCAGAGGGATTTCTCGATAATCATCCTGATTCGTCCGCCGGCACCGCCTATAACGGGCGACATCGTTCCCGTCCATATACGCACCAGTGCGAACAGCACTACAAAGAGGATGCTCAATCCCAGTAAACGCCTGGTTCTCCGGGGTGATTCAGCCGAGACAATCTTTCTGCTAAGTACCAGATAAACTAAAACCGCTGTCAGAATTGTTAAAATCGACCACAAGACAGCCTGCGAAACTTCCTTGGGCAACCAGCTTGCGATGTTTTGCCAGATTGTCAAAACCATTTTCATTTATCCTGTTTGCAATGATTGTGAGATGTTTATAAGTATATCATGATTATGTTCTTACTATCATTATCGCAGCAGCAAGATTCGTCGGCACTTCTTCCTCGAGCAAAGCCGACGTGCATTTTCCATTAGTAATATCGGCTATTTGTTGCTGATAGCCAAAGTGACAAAGGAACGCCGTTCGTGGAATTAAACTCACAAGATATACCAATTTTATTGATTATAGCAAATGATGGCGAAATAATACGTCGATGTATGTGCCAATTGAAGTAATCTCAAGAATGAGACGATTTTGCGTAATGATTGAATGCGTCAAGGGAAATGCTGGCTGTAGAGGGGTAGCGATTTGATAGCGGTGGTGCATTTTGGCGTTCTCTTCGCTTTAGGAGTGGTTATCCTGCTGGGAATGTTCGGTGCGTGGAGTTTCCAGCGGATTCGTATTCCACAGGTCGTCGGTTATATAGTTATCGGCTTGATATTAGGAGAAAGTGGATTCAACTTAGTCACCAAGGAAGATATACTGACGCTTCGCCCTTTGAACTTCTTTGCTTTAGGGATTATCGGTGCCCTTGTTGGCAGCGAGTTGCGTATCGAGACGTTCCGCAAGTATGCCAAACAATTCTTTGCCATTCTCGTAGGCGAGGGCGTGACCGCCTTTGTCTTCGTGACCATCATGACAGGACTGGTGACTTATCTGGTTACCAACAGCGTCGCCGGGGCAGTGGCCACTGGTATCGTCTTCGGTGCTATTGCGTCAGCTACTGATCCTGCTTCAACCATTGATGTTCTCTGGGAGTACCGTGCCAAAGGTGTTTTAACGACGTCGCTGATTGCCATTGTGGCGTTGGATGATGCCCTTGCGATGACGCTTTACGGTTTGGGTACCGGGGCTGCCCAGATGCTTACCAGCAAGACCGGCTCGATTGTTCACGAACTCGGAAAAGTATCATTCGATTTGCTCGGAGCACTGGCTACCGGGTTCTGCTTCGCGGTTGTGCTGCGGTTTATCCTGCATTGGCTGCACCAACGTGAAAGGACTTTAGCCATCGCTGTCGGACTAATCTTGCTCTTAATCGGCATATGCACATCAGTGGGGATGGACATCATTCTTGCTTCGATGATGATGGGTTTCGCGCTAATTAACATGGCTCCTCGCCGTAGCCAGGAATTGTTCGACTTGCTCAAGGGATTTTCGATACCAATTTACGTGATGTTTTTTGTGATGGTCGGAGCCAGGCTCGATGTGTCGAAAATGCCGACATGGATGTGGATAATGGTGGTTTTGTATGTCGTTGCAAGGACCGCCGGAAAGATGTTCGGTGCGTGGTTCGGTGCCAAGACCACTGGCAGTGCACCGGCTGTTCGGAAATATCTCGGTCTGGGGCTTTTCGCACAAGGTGGTGTGGCAGTGGGCTTGTCCATCATTGCAAGTCATCATCTTGCCGGTATTCAGGTTCATAAGGATTTTTCGCTCGGTGATATGGTAATCTTCGTCGTCACTGCAACGACACTTATCGTTCAAATCATAGGTCCGCCAATGGTGAAACTTGCAATC
>JAGHBS010000037.1 GCA_021160865.1 Planctomycetota bacterium
ACATAGACGTTCCCATAGGTCATAGCCAACATACCGAGGTCTTTTCGTGGCAGGGGTTTTCCGCCGGCTGCAAATTTCGCCACCGCCGCCTGGGGCGTAGCCTTGGAACATTGACCACCTGTATTGGAGTACACCTGCGTATCGAGTACAAGGATGTTGATATTCCTTCCTGACGCCAGGACGTGATCAAGTCCACCGTATCCGATATCATACGCCCAGCCATCGCCGCCGACCGCCCAAATGCTCTTACGTATCAACGCATCTGCTACGCTTAGCAACTGCTTTGCTTCGGGGGCATTGATGGTGGCTAATTTCTCCTTGAGTTGCGCGACGCGCTTTCGCTGCTCGGCAATCCCTGCTTCGGTGGACTGATCGGCGTTAATAAGCCCTTCAGCAAGGTCTTTGCCGATTTGGTCAGCCAATTTTTCTACAAGTTCACGGGCAAATTGTGAATGCTTCTCCTGCGTCAGGCAGAACCCGTAGGCGAATTCTGCGCAATCCTCGAACAGCGAGTTATTCCACGCCGGTCCTCGACCCTCGTCGTTATACGTGTAGGGCGTGGTAGGCAAGTTCCCGCCGTATATGCTTGAGCAACCCGTAGCGTTACCAATAATTGCCCGATCGCCGAACAACTGGGTCAGCAACTTGATATAAGGCGTCTCACCACAGCCAGCGCAGGCACCGGAGTACTCAAACAATGGTCTGAGAAGCTGACTTCCTTTCACCGTATCAACGCGCAACTTGGCACGATCATAATCGGGTATTGAAAGGAAGAACTTGTAATTTTCCCGTTCCGGCTCACGCAACGGCGGCTGAAATGCCATGTTCAATGCCTTGCGATCAGGATTCTGCTTATCCTTAACCGGGCAAACATGTACGCAAACTCCACAGCCGGTGCAATCTTCGGGCGCTACCTGTACTGTCCACTTTAGACCTTCAAATTCTTTCCCCTTGGCATCAGCACTCTTGAAGGTCTTCGGGGCATCTTTGAGTAGGGCAGGGTCATAAACCTTCATCCGAATGGCAGCGTGTGGGCAAACAATGGCACACTTACCGCACTGAATGCATAAATCAGGTTCCCACACGGGAATTTCCAAAGCGATATTTCGCTTTTCCCACTGAGTCGTGCCACTTGGCCAGGTGCCATCAGCAGGCATCTTGGAAACGGGAATTTTGTCCCCTTCGCCTGCAATAATCTTAGCAGTGACTTCCTTGACAAACTCTGGTGCCTCCTCCGGCACGATGGGGGGCCTTTCAATCGTACTGGTAGCCTTATCGGGAACTTTTATCTCATGCAAGTTCGCTAATGCCTGATCAACGGCATCGAAGTTCATCTTGACAACCTTCTCACCTCGCTTGCCGTAGGTCTTCTTGATGCTATCTTTGATGCTGGCAATGGCTTTTTCTTTCGGCAAGATACCCGAAAGATAGAAGAAGCACGTCTGCAGGATTGTGTTGATGCGCACACCCAGACCGACTTCCTTGGCCACACGGTAAGCATTTATCGCATAGAACTTGAGTTTCTTATCAATAATCTGCTGCTGGACTGATCGAGGCAGTTTATCCCAGGTCTCTTCGGGCTCATAGGGCGTGTTCAGAAGGAACGTAGCACCGTCAACAGCCTTGGAGAGGATGTCGTACCTTTCAAGGAAGTTGAATTGATGGCATGCCACGAAGTTGGCTGAATTAATCAGGTAGGTTGAGCGGATAGGCCTCGGTCCGAATCGGAGATGCGAGATGGTTATTGCACCAGCCTTTCTGGAATCGTACACGAAGTAGCCCTGAGCGTAATTGTCCGTCTCATTGCCAATAATCTTTATGGAGTTCTTATTCGCCCCGACCGTACCGTCTGAGCCGAGACCGTAAAACAGCCCCCGGAATACATCTTCACCCTCGATTATGAATGATTCATCATAATCAAGCGAGGTATGAGTTACATCATCGTTAATGCCAACGGTGAAGTGATTTTTGGGATTATCCTCAGCAAGATTGTCGAAGATAGCCTTTACCATTGCAGGCGTGAATTCCTTGCTGGAAAGGCCATATCGTCCGCCTACCACTTTAATATCTTTTATCCCGGCTTCGGCTAATGCATTGACGCAATCGAGATACAATGGCTCGCCGGCTGAACCGGGTTCCTTCGTCCTGTCCAAGGCGGCTATTGCTTTTACCGTCTTCGGCAAGGCAGCGACGAAGTGCTTGACGCTAAAGGGTCTGTAGAGGCGAACCTTCAGCACGCCGACCTTCTCACCCATGCCCACGAGATATTCGACGGTTTCGTGTGCAGTTTCCGCTCCGCTTCCCATCAATACAATTACACGTTCGGCATCGGGGGCTCCGACATAATCAAACAGGTGATATTCCCTGCCGACAATTGAAGCAAACTTGTCCATCGTCTTCTGCACGATATCCGGGCAGGCTTGATAGTACGGATTGACCGTTTCGCGCCCTTGGAAATAGACATCCGGGTTCTGACTCGTTCCGCGAATAAAAGGATGCTCGGGCGATAATGCTCGCTGACGATGGGCATGAACAAGTTCATCGTTTATCATTGCACGGATATCGTCATGTGTGAGCAGTTCGATTTTCTGTATCTCGTGGCTGGAGCGGAAGCCGTCAAAGAAATGCAAGAATGGTACGCGGGCTTCAAGTGTGGCAGCATGGGCAATCATTGCAAGGTCCATCACTTCCTGGATACTACCCGAAGCCAATAAGGCAAAACCGGTGGCACGGGTTGCCATTACATCGCTATGATCACCAAAAATGCTCAATGCCTGACAGGCCAGCGACCTTGCAGAGACGTGGAAAACGGTAGGCGTCAGCTCGCCTGCAATTTTGTACATCGTGGGAATCATCAGCATCAAACCCTGACTGGCAGTGAATGTGGTTGTCAGTGCACCAGTTTGTATTGCGCCGTGAACAGCAGCGGAGGCTCCTCCCTCTGATTGCATCTCGACCACCAAGGGCACAGTTCCCCAGATGTTTTTCTCACCAGCGGCTGACCAGGCATCAGCATGCTCGCCCATCGGGCTTGAGGGAGTAATCGGATAAATCGCTATCACCTCGCTTACCTTGTGAGCAACATAGGCAGCAGCCTCATTGCCATCGATGGTAACGGTGGGTCGGCTACTCGTCTGCTTCTCAGACTCCTCTACTGGTTTTTCTACAGCAATTACGGTGGAATCATTAGACTTAGCCATCTCTCTTCCCTTTATTGCGGTTATTTTATTTACACACATTTACCTAACAAAACGATAACAAACAATAACACCCTTCCTACTAAAGCTGGTTTCCAGCAAGTTTGTCCTTCGGGAATGAACTACACTTATACTTTTACTCTCTCTGGAGGGCAGTTTCAATTATTTTTTCTCCTTATACGACATGAAAAATCAATCACCCCTTCCTCCTTTTTCTACACAAGGAGCACGTTGAACTATTACCTTATTCGATATTAGCATCGGGAACAGAAGAAAATTAGGCCGCCAAAATAGGATAAGACAATCAAAAGGATGCCCAACCAAAGGGACGGTTATAACGGCTGGGTTTGTTCTTTTGTCGAGAAGAGGATTTGACTTATAATTTGAAATTGTATAGCGAGGTTTGTTTTTCTTTGGTAAAATTGCTATCCTCGCGTTTGAAAGGTCGTCCATATGCCGAACCGAGCGAAAATTACAGTATTGATAGCCAGCCTTATTGTGATTTTTATGCCAGCGGTTCGGGCTTATCCTCATCAGAATGATTGGGATGCCAGGGCAGTTTCAGAGGCAATCGAGAAGGCAAAGGCATATCTTTGGTCGAAATGGTCCAATGGACACTGGCCAGAGCAAGACAAGCCTAAAGAGCGAAACTATGGCGGTGTGACTGCCCTTTGTACCTACGCCCTCCTGGCAGCCGGTGAAAATCCCCAGGACCCTCGAATGAAGAAGACCTTCGAGTGGCTTGCCAAACTTGACATTAAAGGAACCTATGCAAGGGCGCTTCGGGCAAATGTTTGGGGCAAACTTGGCAGGAATAGCAAATACCAACGAAATCTTGCCGAGGATGTCAAATGGCTATTAGAAGCAGTTGATTCCCGTGGCACATACGGTTACGTAAAGGGCAAACGCCCCCAAAGTGCAGTCGCCTGGAGGACATGGAAGCACAGCTGGTACGACAATTCGAATAGCCAGTTAGCCGTCTTGGGCGTATGGGCGGGGGCAAGAAATGGTATAGAAATCCCCCTGGGAT
>JAGHBS010000223.1 GCA_021160865.1 Planctomycetota bacterium
ATCCGATACCGCATCCGAAGAGTTAGTTTCGTCTCGGATTAAGAGTTGAATTAGAAAACTACGAATTCATGGCGTTGATTTATCTATTAAGCAGGTCGTTATAAAGTGCTTCAATTTTTTCGACCATTATGTTGTGGTCGAATTTTTCTTTAACTCGCTTTAATCCGTTTTGTCCCATTTGTTTTCGCAGTTCGGGCGAGGATGCGAGTTTTATAATAGCATCGCGGAGTTGATCGACGTCGGCGGGTTTTACAAGGATGCCCGTTTCGTCATCGATTACTTCGGAGGCACCGTCAATATCGAAACTGATTACCGCCTTACCGGCTGCAAATGCCTGTGGAATCACCCTCGCCAGACCTTCGTGCAGCGAGCAGTGGACGATGAAATCGCTTGCATGAAAGACGGTGGGCATCTTTTCAGGCGGCAATAATCCTGTCAGATGAACCCTTCCTGTCAGCCAGGCTGAGGAGCGAATCCTCTGTTCGATTTTCTTTCGGAGTTTCCCATCGCCGACAAAGCAAAAATGTATCTTCGGGTTCGTGATACGCTCAGCCGCTTTCAGAATGAATTCGTGCCCCTTGAGTTTGGCTAATCGGGAGACCTGAGTTACAAGAATATCTTCATCCCGAAGTGAAAGTGATTGGCGGAATTGTTCAACGTCATCAGGCCTATTGATGAAGGAATTGATTTCGATGCCGGAGTAGATGGTAGTGTATTTTTCTTGCTGGGCGATTCCTGCCTGGAGTGCCTGGCGAGTCATGGCATCGGCCACGGAGATAAGGGCATCGGAGTATTGCCCCGCCCGGCGTTCCAAGGCGATGTAAAGGCGGTTGAGGAAGCGGTTACCATACCGATGGAATGGCAGGCCATGAATCGTGTGGACTATTTTCGGCTTATCGCCGAGGCGTTTTCTTACCTTCCAGGCTGCTTCTCTGCCGAGGATGCCGGCTTTGGATGAATGCGTGTGGACTATATCGGGCTTAATCTTCCTTATGTGCTTCATGAGGGCTCGATATGCCAGTGCGTCAAGGAGCGGATTAATCGACCTGAGGAGGGATTTGACGACGATTACCTTGTATCTATGTGAGCGTGCACGTTGCAGTAATTCACCTTCGGGTCCCCTTGCAGGACCTGTAATTAGAATGACTTCATGGCCGCGGTTGGTTAGACCTTCGCATGTCAGGATGGTATTTTCCTGTGCTCCGCCGAGAATCATCCTCGTTATGATATGAACGATCCGCATGCCGTTTTTTCTCCGCGTACCGGCGTGGGTGATATCATTCTTCTTGCCGTTCAAGTTCGCCTGACGGTATGAGGTTGCCGTCGTCGCTGCGGACGAGCATTTGTACCTTCTTCTCCGCTGCTTGGAGGATCGCTCTGCATTGCTTGACGAGTTTTATGCCCTTTTCGTACTCAGCGATGGATTCTTCCAGGCCGATCTGCCCGGATTCGATTTTCTCGACGATTTCTTCTAATTTTTTCAATGCCTGTTCAAACGTCTGCTTTTTCTTTGCCATCTTCATCACCTCGATTATCCTGATGGATAACTTCGCCAACCTCTTTTGTATCGGATACCGTGGAATGAATTTTTCCATCGGCAACTTCCGTTTCGATTGGGCTTCCCGTTGAGACGTCGTGGATGGTTCGGACGATTCTTCCGTCGGCAAGGCGGGTTACGGAGAACCCCCGCTTGATGACCGCTCGATAACTCATTGATTCAAGTTGTCGGGCAAGGGCTTGGACTCTCTGCTTGAGAAGATCAAGTCGATGTTCGGGGTGAATCTTCGTGAAGCGTGCTTCGACCTGGTTCAATCGTTCACGTGCCTTTTTCGCCCGATGCTCCAGCGACCATAATAATCTACGGGCTGATGAGGTGAATTGCCTTTCCTTATCATCCTTGCAAAGTTGAAGAACCCTGCGCATCCGTGCGGTAATCTCGTCGAGTTCTTGCCATGCGATTCTAAGCCGCCAGGTAGGATCACGAAGGGCTGTACTACGTGCAAGTATTGCAAGTGCCGAGTTGCATTGTGCCAGTTTCGTGCTGATTGCGCGGATTAATCTACCGGAGAGCATCTTGCAGCGGCTGCGGATTTCAGACCTGTCCGGTACGGCGATTTCAGCAGCGGCTGTGGGTGTGGCAGCTCGAACGTCCGCAACGAAATCAGCAATGGTAAAGTCAACTTCATGCCCGATGCCCGTTATGATCGGCGTCTTTGCAGCGAAGATTGCCCGTGCGACAATTTCTTCGTTGAATGCCCAAAGTTCTTCCAGACTGCCTCCACCCCGAGCAAGGATTATTGTATCAATCTCAAGTGATTTAGCTGATGTGTCCATCAGGCGTATTGCTTCAGCGATTTCCTCAGCAGCTAATTCACCCTGGACGCGAACGGGCAGCAAAAACACCCTCGCCGCTGGCCAGCGCCGTGATAACGTGCGAATGATGTCGCGAATAGCCGCTCCGGTGGGAGAGGTGATTACTCCAATGGCACGGGGAAATTGAACTATCGGCTTTTTGTGCTTCGGATCGAATAAGCCCTGCTTTTGAAGTCGCTCCTTGAGTTGGCGAAATGCGATTTCCAAGTCGCCCACCCCCCGCAGCGTGATTCGCTGAACGTACAATTGAAGCCTACCATGGGGCGGATAAACCTCCACACGCCCCTCAGCCAATACCTCCAGGCCGTCTTCAAGTTCGTATCGAATGTTAGCAGCATCAGAGCGGAACATCACCGCATTGATAGAGGCATAATCGTCCTTGAGAGAAAAATAAAGATGTCCCGACGAATGTTTCTTAAAATTGCTTATCTGCCCAATGACCGCAACATTAGAGACAAATGTATCGTGCAAGGCTTCGTTTATCCTGGCGATAAGCATAGAGACGGTCCAGGGCTTGGTCTCGATTGAGAGTCTGGATTGTTCGGCTTTCGTTTCTTTTTCCTCAAATGGCAAAAGTGATTCTGTCATATAAAATAAGTTTACCAAGGTATCGTGTTTAACGAAATGTCCAACTGGTTCAGTAATTCAATCTGCGCCTTGATGCAGGTGGGTGAAGATAATATCGTGTCGATATGAACGTCGGCGAAGAAAGTGAAGGTAAGCCCAGCAAGCAGGGCAAAATTACCATTTCAAATCGCCAAGAAGTCATTCCTATTGATAAGCGGTTGCTACAAAGGTTGGTGAAGTACGTTGCTGATGAGGAAGGTTGCAGAATCCTTTCCATTGATGTAGCAATTGTTTCAGCTGATGAGATTGAACGGCTTAATCGTAAGTACCTCAATAGAGAGGGTATTACCGACGTGATGAGTTTTGATCTCTCCGAGGTCGGCTCGGATGAACTTGATGGCCAAATCGTCGTTTGTGCCGATGCAGCAGTTGTGCAGAGCAAGCACTATGGCTTGGACGTTCAGGATGAATTGATGCTTTATGTAATTCACGGTTTGCTTCACCTGATAGGATATGATGATATATCGGCTGACCTTGCAGGCAAGATGCGGGTTCGTCAGAAACAAATTTTGGAAAATTTTAAAAAGTTGTGCGGTCAGGGTGAAAATTGTTGAGCGATTTTCGTATGGTGGTGATATAATACCGATGGTAGCTATCTCGAAAGGGATTTGCCATGAGCCGGCACGTCGGAGGCAAGCCCATCAGCAAGTGCAAAGGCTGCTGCCTTAATATGCGTACTTTCTGTGCGGCAGGGCTTGAACCTCGTCAGGTATGGTCGAAGGGGACATGCAGAGTTCGCAATAATTATTCAATTCTCGAAAATTATCTTCACGATATTGCACCAATCACTCTGAACATACAACAACGGCGACGAGTTGGTTCAGTCAAGATGAAAACGGCTCCACATTACAACGAGCAGGTCTTTCTGCCCGATTACTATACGGGAAATGATTTTTCCTATGAAGGGTAAGGACGTTTTGCTATCAGGAGATAAACTATGAAAAATTACATCATCTCATCAATTTTGACGGTGTCAGCGATAGTATTTACTTTACCCCGAATTGTAGGATGCCAGGGAAACAAGCAAGAAGCGCACAAGCCTTCAGCTAAAGCTGAACTTTCGGGTAAGAGAATTTTGATGGTTATTGCTCCGGATAAGTTTCGCGATGAGGAGTTATTTACCCCGAGAGAGTACTTC
>JAGHBS010000057.1 GCA_021160865.1 Planctomycetota bacterium
CATGAACGTACCTTGGATGGGAAAATAAATTGGCAGTTACCCAAAGCGGCTTGATACCAGTTCGCTGCTGTTCTTCCTTGATGACTTTTACAATTTCGTCAAGATTTTTGTTTGTTTGTTCGAACGTTTCTCCCTCAGGGGCAATATCTCGATCGTGAAAGCAGTAATACCGTACACCGATCTTCTCGAAGAACTCAAAGGCAGCCTTGATGCGATTGATGGCATTTTTCAGCGAATCTGTTCCGTCGTCCCAGGGCATCTGACGAGTTGGTAATCCGAACGGGTCTGCTCCATTGGTGCGGAAACTATGCCAGAACGCCACGCTGAACCGCAGATGTTCAGCCATCGGCTTTCCTTCAATGATTTCACCTGCATTATAATGTTTGAAGGCAAGTGGATTTTTCGACTCGGGTCCTTCGTATTCAACCTTCTTTATAAATGGAAAGAATTCTGTCATAATTAAATTTCTCCTCTCGCATAAAAAGTTTTGCAAATAGATTCTACAGGCAGCATAATAAAAGGGCAATGAGTTAACCACACTTATTCAGCGGCTTCCGCTAAGTCGAATGGGTTAGATTGTCGAGCGGGGAGCAATATTTCGCTTGCTAAATAAATTAAAATCTTGCAAATGCAGAACTAATGGTTTACCCTTGCTCATTGGGAAATAGATTAAGGTGAAAATAATGTCATTTCGAAGACGAAAGATAAGGTTTATCGAACCAGGGACTATGCCAGGCAGACCTTTCAATGCCTGGATTGCCCAGTGGCCTTTGCTCGGTCCGATTATCCTGGCGACGATACTGGACCGTCGGGGGTACGATGTAGCCATTTACAACGAGAATATCTCCGGCCCGTTGGATGCTAACCCTTCTGCCCAGGCGGATATCTGCAGTGCCGACGTGGTTGGAATAACCACCATGACGGCAACTGCCAATCGGGCATATCAGTTAGCCAGACTTATAAAAGAGACTTCAGCAGGTACGACGATTGTTTTCGGCGGAGCCCATGCGACCTTCGTGCCCGATGAGGCGATACAATATGGCGATGTCGTCGTCTGCGGTGAGGCTGAAAATGTTATCGAGCATATTGCCTCAGGTGATATTCGTGAGGGGATAATTCATCCTGAAAGACCCGAAAATCTCGACGATTTACCACCGCTGAAGCATGATTTGATGATAGATTTTGATCGTCTCATCGCCACGTCGGGCAGGCGGGCGCTATATGAATTGCCCGTGATGACTTCCCGTGGTTGTCCCCACGGCTGCATGTATTGCTCGGTGACGCGGATGTTCGGTAGAAAAGTCAGGCGACAATCCACTGAGAAGGTCGAAGCCGATCTGAAAGTATATCACCGCAGGGGGTTCAGGCGAGTGTTCTTCTACGATGATAACCTTACCTCAGATAGGGAATGGACAAAGGATTTACTGGCGAGGATTAAACCGCTTGGAATCCGCTGGAACGCCCAGGCAAGGGTAGATATGCACTGGATCGGTGCCCGTAGGGAGCATGATAAGGAAATGCTCCAAGCAATGAAGACCGGCGGTGGCGACGTGCTTTACATCGGCTACGAGACGATTGATGAGCAAACCGCCAAGCAATGGAACAAAGGATATCACGGCAAGGAAAGTCTCGTTGAACGGTTGTACGAAGATACACAGACACTTCACGAGTGCGGCTTCTGGATTCATGGTATGTTCATGCTTGGACCGGAACATGATGAGAACAATCTTGAACAGGTAGTCCGCTTTGCCTCCAAAGCCGGTATCGAGAGTATTCAGATTTCGGTATTGACACCCTTACCCGGTACGCCATTGTTCCAACAGATGCAGAATAAACTACTTTTCACCAACTTCCCTGCCGATTGGAATTATTACGATGGTACACATTGCGTCTATCATCATCACAAGATGGGTATCGCCGGTCTTCAGCAAGCAGTTATCAATGCCCATAAAAAGTTTTACCGAATGTTGCGTCCGGGATTGAGGCGGATAGTAAAACTTTCCAAGGGCAGGATGCATCTAAGCGATAGAGTCAAACTCTTCTGGCGACACGCTAAGATGAGTATTCAAGTGATGAAACAATGGCAGGAGGAAACGAATGCATTTCTTGCTTACGTTCGGGAAAAGGGTCAGCGTTATCTTTTCCCCACCGATGCAAAGAAGATAAAGAAGATAAAAATTCCGAAGATAATTGCACCAACGGCGAAGAAAGTTCGCCTCGGTCGTCTATAATGAAAAATGAACATAGCAAAATAGGTCAGCAGCGCCGTTAACCGATGGGAATAAGTAAGGAGACAGTATCATGATAAGTGAATACTGGAATTCCACCGTCGGAGGATGGAAGCAGATTCGAAATGCTGCCTTATCAAAGGGGGTGTACCTTGCATTTCGCGTACCGGTGGTCAGGTCCTGGTTATTGGAGAAATTACTTGACCGTCTCGAAAGTGCCTACGAGCGGACCGATAGCGAAGATGAACAATTGATGCACCTTCGTTGGTTTGGCAGCACGCTGAGGCCGTTCCTTGAACGACTGGTCAACGAAAGGCCCGCCGCTGCCAGGGCTATCCTCAGGTTCATCTCCACCTGGACGAAGGATATGTATCGACGCGACAAGGCCCAGGCTGCCGGTAAGGCCACTCCTTGTACCGTAG
>JAGHBS010000114.1 GCA_021160865.1 Planctomycetota bacterium
CCGAAACACATTGTTGCGTGGGCAGGACCTATTTCGCATAAGCAGTAAAGTTCCTTGTTGGACGCTCGTTCAACACCGAGTGCCTCCATCGCAGCAAGACCTGCACGAATACCCAAAGGCATGGCAGGACACTTATGACCGTGAAATGCAATTCCCATATCCAGCAATGACCTATCCAACGTGGTACTCTCGTTGCTTCCCATTGTTGCCTCCCTTCCTTCCTTCCTTACAATTTATAAATACTTTGCTGATTATCCTTTGCATAGAAATTTGTATTGGACGGTATCTGTTGCGAATTTTCTCTTCGCAATCATTTTTGTATCAGGTTTATATGCCCGGTATTTGTAAGCTATTTTCTTGACCGTTTCTATCATCGCTTGTTTCCTGACATGTTCATTTGTGAACATGTGAACATATATTCTTATAAATGAAGCCTGCCTCTTCAAGACTAAAAGGGCGGGAGTAATAAGTAAATTTTGTCATCAATCTGGTTCACTTGACTAAATGACACTGCAAGTGCGATACTTAAACATGTACGGCTTTATAAATTGGAAACAGGATAGACATAGGAAAGATGCTTTCGACGCTGAATAAGTTGTTCATAAAGATGTTAGGGGGGTCGCGGAACGATCGGCTGGTGCGTGCGAGGATGAGTGTAGTCCGTGAGCGCATCAATGTCGTTGGCAAGCAACTTGAAGAGGAGTACTTAGCGCTCGTCAGAAAGGCTGCCTCGACAAGTGGGGTTGACCCTGATGAACTTGTCCAGATGGCAAAGGAACTCAAGGTTGCTCCGATAGCAGCCAAGGAATGGCTGAGCGGAAAGACAAAGGAATTCCGGCAGCGACTTGATGCAGGTGAATCGCTTGACGATATCCTTCCCGAAGCCTTTGCTGTGGTGCGGATGGCGTCCTGGCTGGCAAGGGACCACCGTCAATTCGATGTCCAACTGGTTGCTGGTCAGGTTCTTCATGAAGGTGCTATCGCAGAAGAGGCTACCGGTGAAGGAAAAACCATCGCTTGCTATCCTGCTATCTACATGGCGGTTCTTGCGGGGATGAAGGTACACGTCGTCACGGTAAACGATTATCTCGTCAAGCGCGATAGGGATTTTGCCTGGCCGATATTCGACTTGCTTGATATGCGCGTTGGTGCAATTCAGCAACCGATGGACAATGCCGAGAGACAAAGGCAGTACGCCTGTGATGTAATCTACGGCACCAATAGCGAGTTCGGCTTCGATTACCTGCGGGACAACATGAAATTATCAGTGGCTGAGCAGGTTCAGCACGTTCGTGATTATGCCATTATTGACGAGGTTGATAGCATCCTGATAGACGAAGCAAGGACGCCTCTGATTATCTCCGGGCCTGCCTTTGGAGACGTCAGACGATATGCCAAAGCTGATGCTGTCGCACGGGAAATAATCAAGCGACACCGTCCCTACCAGCAAGCTGAAAATAGGGTCGAGAATCTCAAAAGGACTCTCAAGGCCCTTGAGGGTGAACTTTCAAAGGCTAAGGGGGAGGATAAGAAAAAATCCATAGCCTCCAGGCTCGAAAAGACGCAGGAAGAACTCGCCCGTGCTGAGCAAGAATTGAGCCGATTAACGAAGTATTACGAGGTTGAATTAGACAAAAAAACAGCCTATCTGACCCACGAGGGGATAACGGCTGCCCAGGAAATTGCGGGCATCGGCAGCTTTTACGTCGGGTCGAATATGGAATGGCCTCACCTATTGGAACAAGCCCTCCGTGCGCACGTGGTCTATCAGCGGGACAAGGATTACGTCGTTCGCGATGGTGAGGTTGTTATCGTGGATGAATTTACCGGTAGATTGATGGAAGGACGTGAATGGTCTGACGGACTCCACCAGGCTGTCGAAGCCAAGGAACGCGTCCCTATCAAGGAAGAAAACCAGACACTCGCAACAATTACACTTCAAAACTTCTTCAAATTGTACAAGAAATTGGCTGGTATGACCGGTACTGCTATGACCGAGGCAGAGGAATTTAAAAAGATTTACAATCTTGAGGTTATTGCCGTTCCGACGCATCGACCGGTCAATCGGGTGGACTATAATGATCGCGTCTATGGTACGGTGGAAGAAAAATACGATGCCATTGTGGAGGAAATCAACGCATACTCCAAGGCAGGCAGACCTGTGCTGGTAGGTACGACGAGCATCGAGAAGTCCGATAAGTTGAGCGAGATGCTCACCCGCCGCTACGGCGTGGCACACGAGGTATTGAATGCCAGGCCCGAGAACGCTGCAAGAGAAGCAGAGATCGTCGCCCGAGCCGGTCAACAAAGTCCGATAAGGCCAGGCTCGAAGCAGATGGTTGGTAATGTTACCATCGCTACGAATATGGCCGGTCGCGGAACGGATATCAAACTTGGAGCAGGGGTGGTAAATCCTGTCTGCAAGGTCCCCTCGCTTGAGAAATTGGCTGAGTTGGGTGTCGAGCCGCAGGAACTGTTCCCGCCCGGTTCGACAAAGTGCTGCATAAATTGCCCGGAGTATGACCCAGCGACGAATTGCGCTCATTGCTTCAAGCCGAAACTCGATCCGTCATTCCCTCGTCGTGGTAGAAGTTCCTGTCGTGAGGATGTTCCCTGCGGATTGCATATTGTTGGCACTGAAAGGCATGAAGCGAGGCGTATTGATAATCAGCTCCGAGGCAGGGCAGGCAGACAGGGCGATCCGGGTTCAAGTAGATTCTTCGTGAGTTTGCGCGATGATTTGATGGCAATATTTGCTGGTGAATGGACATTGAAGGTACTCAGCTGGCTCGGCTTGCAGAAGGGTCAAGCTATTGAGGATAAGCGTATAACAAAGGGGATTGAACGGGCCCAAAAAAAGGTCGAGCAGCGGAACTTCGATATCCGCAAAAACCTTCTTGAATACGACGAGGTAATGGATCGTCAAAGACGATATTTCTACTCCCGCCGCCAGCAAATACTCATCGGAAAAGATGTGGAGAAAATTGTCCGTGAAATGATTCGTGAAACTATTGATGATGCCGTTTCAGATTATCTTTCCGGTGATTACTCCCAGCGGTGCATTGCTCGATGGGTGCATCAAAACCTTGAGTTGAATATAGAGGCTTCGCAGATTCACGCAGACAGCATCGAAGATTTTCCTGCCCTTGAAGCTGAACTTCGCGAAAAGGCGCTGGACGAAGCAGCAAACGTCATAAACGTGACCATCGGTGAATATGCCGATCCTTCGATTGACAGAAAGAATTGGGACCTTCGTGGATTGTCCTCCTGGGCGATGAGCAGGTTCAGGGTGAACATCTCCCAGAACCAGCTACGAAAGATGGATATCCCCGAGATGGAGCAGGCTATTCTTCAGGGTGCCACCGAGTATATCAATTCAATCGACATGACCCCCCTGCAGCGGTTCCTGGAGAAGGGTTATCCCGAAAAGGCACTGGCGGAGATGCTTAGAAACAAGTTCGGAATTGAGATAGTCCCGGAAGAGTTAGGCAGCGGCGATGTTCAGGCGGTCAAAGAGAGATTATACCAGGCGGTCGAGCAGGTCTATCTCCGCAGGGAAATTGAGTATCCTTGCGATTATGCCATTGATATAACCATCGGCCAGGCGGGGGTGGATAACGTTTACGCCCTGACGGCTTTGTGCGATTGGGCAAATAGGAAGTTTGCAACTGACTGGACGCCCGAGGAACTGACGGGTAAGACTGTTGAGCAAATTCGCTCTGATTTAATCAGCCTGGCTGAGCAATTCCTTGCAGGCGGTCGTCTCGAGCAGGAAGTAGATTCGTTCATCTCGGGCTTGATAAGCCGTTCGCCCGGGGGGCAGATCGACTCAGATAGGTTTCCTGCGATTATTGACTGGTGCGCCCGGAGGTTCGACACAGCCGTTTCCGAAGACGAGTTGCGCGAAGTACTCGAGAGTTGCCCGTCTCCTGCTGATGTATCGGCTGCTATTCGTCAATTCCTTATCAATGTGGGTAGGGGGTATCTCCGCAGGGAGTTGACCGAGCTGGAGAAATTCGTCCTGCTTCAGATACATGATTCTTCCTGGAAGGACCATCTCCTTGCGATGGACCATCTCAAGGGTAGCGTTGGATTGAGGAGTTTTGCCGAGCAAGACCCACGATTGGTTTACAAGAGGGAGGGGTTCAAATTATTCGAGGAGATGCTTGCTTCGATCCGTGAGAAGGTCACGGACATCATCTTCAAAGCCAGGCTTGGCGTCGAAGCTGAGATGGAAAGCGTTTATCAGGTTTCACAATTGGTGCATGAGCAGCTCAGTGGTTATGATCATCTTGCTCAAGAGATGGCTGCTCAGCAGGCTGCCGCTGCTCAAGCCAGCAAGGTTCAGACTATCAGACGGCAGGGTAAAAAGATAGGTCGCAACGATCCGTGCCCCTGCGGGTCAGGCAAGAAGTACAAAAATTGCTGCGGGAGGAACTTGTAATTGCTATCCTTCGAAGCGAAACGCTTGTTTATCGTTCTTAGATAATGTATAAGTATCGAGAATTTTATTTTTACCATCATAGACAGAATTAGGATAATGAGTAGTGTTGACGGTGCGAGAAAACTATATCCGCAACGCGAGGTTTCAACATCCTGAATATATTCCTGTTACGGTATATGTTTCACCTGCCAGTCTCGTTGAAGGCAGGGAAGAGCTCGAGAAGATAATGGCGAAGTACCCGGAGTTTTTCCCCGGCTTTGTTCCCGGCAAGATTGATTATGACAATTATAAGTTTCTTCCTGAAGAGACAATCGGCGAGATGATCGATCCATGGGGATGCAAGTGGAGATGTTCTGTAAACGGGATTATCGGCACGGTCGTGGAGCATCCATTATCGGATTGGTCGGCGATGGAAAATTTCAAACCCCCACCTGTCTTGCCACAAAACGCCCAGCGGATTACCGGTGATTGGGAAAGCGAGAGAAAATCCATCGAGCAAGCAAGAAAGCGTGGAGAACTGACGTGGGGGCATATTTATCACGGCTTCTACTTCATGCGGCTTCAATATCTGCGTGGCTTTACGAACCTGATGTGCGATTTAATCGAAGAGCCACCTCAACTGTGGCAGTTGATTGAAATCATCAAAAATCACACTGCCGAGATGATAAAAAAGTACTTGGAGATCGGCGTGGACGTGATGTACTTCGGTGAAGACCTTGGCACGCAGACTTCTTCGATGGTTTCGCCAGAGATGTTTGCCAAATATGTCACGCCTGTTTACAAAGAATTAATGCAGCCTGTCAGGCAAGCAGGTACGCTTGTCTATTTGCATAGCGACGGCCACGTGTTGGAATTAATCGATGAACTTGAACAGGCAGGGGTGCAAATTATCAATATACAGGACCTTGTCAACGGAATCGACGCCTTGGCCAGGGAGGTGAAGGGGCGTTTCTGTATATCGCTGGACGTGGACCGTCAAACGGTCGTCCCGTTCGGCACGCGCAGCGATATTCACAATCTTATCGAGGAAGAGGTTCGTAAACTCGGCAGCCCGGAAGGGGGTCTGCAATTCATTGTCGGCATTTACCCGCCAACACCCCCTGAAAGCGTCGATGCCCTTTGTGAAGCCTTTAAAAAGTTCCGTACGTACTGGTGGGATTAATCC
>JAGHBS010000022.1 GCA_021160865.1 Planctomycetota bacterium
AACATGCTAATTACCTTGAAGGACAGGGATTTTAGAACATAATTGTACAAAAGGATTTGGAAGGGACGTAAGAAGTTATCAACAATCCTGCCGAAGTAGTTTTCAAGGATGGATTGTACCAAAAGCTGATATTTGAAAAGATAAATTTATGAATTTGCACGAATGGGATACACCTGAGCAGATAGGTAATTCCAATAACTCCTGCAATTACAAAGGATTATAACAGTAAACTGACGATGGAACCGCTCTACATGAAGAAGAATCAACGAATAGCTGCTCGAATAGGCGTTCTGTTAAAAACCTCATCGGTGGATTATTGCAAAGTTATGCACAGGTTTTCCACAATTTCTATACAAGAAAAAATCCGGCAAAAAGGCTAACAAAATGATATTGCTCGAGACAAAAAACCTTGTGAAGAGATACTCCGGAAGGGCTGTTGTTAATCATGTAAGCCTGGTAGTCAAACAGGGCGAAATCGTTGGACTTCTTGGTAGAAATGGTGCGGGCAAAACCACCACATTCCGAATGATTATCGGGATGATAAGTCCCAATGAAGGTAGGGTAATCTTCGACGGGGTGGATATAACAAATATCCCGATGTATCAACGAGCCCGCAGAGGTATGGGATATCTCTCGCAAGAACCAAGCGTTTTCCAGCGCCTGAGCGTTCGTGATAATCTCTTAGCGGTGCTGGAAACGATGAATCTTAGCAAAAGACAGCGGGAGGAACGTGCAGAACAGCTGCTTGAGCAATTCGGATTACTACACATTGCAGAACATGAAGCAAGGACGCTTTCAGGCGGGGAGAAAAGGAAACTTGAAATCGCTCGTGCACTTATTACCAATCCGACGATGATCCTGCTCGATGAACCTTTCTCTGGGGTCGATCCGATAACTGTCGAAGACCTTCAGCAAGAAATCATTAAACTAAAAAACCGTGGGATAAGCATACTACTGACGGATCACAACGTTCGCGAAACGCTAAATGTCACCGACCGCTCCTATATTATCGACAACGGCAAGGTACTCAGGGAAGGCGCACCGAAGGAACTGGTCACCGACGAATTAGTCCGCAGAACATATCTGGGGCATACCTTCCGAGGCGATGAGTTCGACCAGAAACCAGCAGCTGCCCAGCGATAATCACGAAACATTACACTGGATCGCCGCCAACAGGCTTGTTATCTTGCATCTTGCTTGTAGGTTATTCTCCGCTAATCGGAAACTTTTTCATCTCGTTGATGTCAAAATTAATACCAATGAAATAATCCGAAAATAAGGAGATTAACCATGCGTAGGATAATTTGCATACTTGCAACGGCGTTGCTGGTGTTTCCCGTACTTTCAATCGGCGATGCACAAAAGACGAAAAACAAGAATGTAAAATTGGCAATCGCTGTTCAGGCGGACAACGGGAACCTGCTGACACAATATCTTGATCGGGCAGAAATCCACCCACCAGTCATACTCGGCAGATTGACCATCTTCCCGATAACGCTCAAATCGGTCAACCGACTTGAAAATGTCCTGACAATGTCCGAAGCACTTGAGAAGAAACTATTAGTTGTCGAAGAACTCCCCTCGGCACAGGTGCCTAAAGCGCGCTTTACCAATAAATCAGAAAATAAGATGATATTCCTGATGGCTGGGGCGGTTATCGTCGGGGGAAAGCAGAATCGGACTCTAACTACCGATGCGCTTCTCGGCCCGAACTCCTCAACCGTGCTGAATGTATATTGCGTCCAGCGAGGCAGATGGACAGGGACGAAAAAGTTTGAAAAGATACTGATTGCTCCACAGAATATCCGTGCCCGTGCCATGCAAGAAGCAGGACAAGGTGAAATCTGGAGAGAAGTCGCCCGTACCTCCCGTAAATTCAAGGCATCTGACCCTACCGGCGACCTGGTAGTAGTTCTCTCCAAGCAGGAAAAAGCAAAGCACTTTACCGTACTTCGCAAACGCATCGTACCGAAACTACCCGAAAAATGCGTCGGTATCGTCGTGGCAAAAGATAAAAAGATTATCGTGGCAGATCTGTTCAATTCGCCCGAACTATTTACCCGTATGAAAGACAAAGTCCTCAATGCCTATCTCGGACAATACACGCAAGAAGAACTCGGCATAACTGCTAAAGGTGGCTTCATCGTCCAGCGACCCTCGCAGAAGGACGTCCGCGACTACTTACAAGCCTGCTATAAGGCAAGTTTCGAGCAAGGCAATCTGCACGGCGTCGGACGAATTTACCACATCCGCGGAGCACGATATGGCGAAACGCTCGGATTTGAAAATAGGTACATGATCCATACTACCCTGATGCAAAAGATTGTGAAAAAACTCGAGGGTATTCAAAACCAGCAGGCTATCCCCGTACGCCCCAATGTGCAAATCCGACGACGATTGCAACGTCGCCGCGCCGAATCGAGATAAGGTTGCGAAAATAAGCGAGATACCTCCTTATGAAAGCGAAATAACGGCTTTTAGCCTCTGCCTAAATAGTGTAAAATGATTGCATGGCGGGGAAGGTACTAATTGGTACGAGCGGCTGGAGTTATGCCCACTGGCTCGATGGAGCATTTTATCCACCGGGGGTAAGGGGCGGAAAGTGCTTACCTTATTATGCCGAAAAGTTCCCTACGGTGGAGATTAATAGCACCTATTACCGCCTGCCCAAGTCTGGATATACTGCTCGCTGGAAGGAGGTCACCCCCGCAGGCTTTGTCTTTGCTGTGAAGATGTCTCGTCAGGTAACGCACCTTCGGCGATTAGCCGGCGTGGAGGAGGAGTTGGATCGATTTTTCGCTTCCACCGCTGATTTGGGAAATAAGTTTGGCCCTTTGCTCATTCAGTTGCCGCCGTCCTTTCAGG
>JAGHBS010000085.1 GCA_021160865.1 Planctomycetota bacterium
ATTATTTTCTCGGTTGACCTCTTTGTTGGTATCTATATACAATTTTGCTTCGATTGCTTCGATATTGGTTGGGGTTGTTTCAACAATAAGTGAAAGGGATTAGCTATGGCCAAAAAGTTAAGGGTCGGTGTGGTAGGAGCAGGTTTTATTTCCGGGCATCATCTCAGGGGTTTCAGAATTGTCCCAATGCAGAAGTTCTGGCAGTGTGTGATATAGTACCATCCCGAGCGGAGCAGCGAGCCAAAGAGTTCAATATTCCCAATTGTTTTACCTCAATTGATGAACTTCTCTCGATAAAGGAAATAGATGCCGTTAGTATCTGTACGCCCAATATCGATCATAAGCGTTCTACCATAAAAGCCCTTCAGGCAGGTAAGCACGTCCTTTGTGAAAAGCCCATCGCAATGAATGCTCGTGAAGCCCAGGCGATGATCGATGCTGCTCACAAGGCAAAGAAAAAACTCATGATTGCATTGCATAATCGTTTCTTTTCGAGGACAGAGTACCTCAAGGGGCTTATCGAGGCTGGACATCTTGGCAAACCTTATTATGCGCGAAGTTTGAGTATACGTCGCAGGGGCGTTCCTTCCTGGGGCGTTTTCGGTCAGAAGAAACTTCAAGGTGGTGGTCCTTTAATTGATATTGGCGTTCATATCATCGACTTGACGTGGTACCTGATGGGTTGTCCCAAGCCGGTATCGGTTTCTGGCCAGACTTACGAGACTATCGGTGCCACGCCGGGACACGTCGGTGAGTTCGGACCCTGGGATTACAAAACCTACGACGTGGAAGACTTCGCCGTTGCCCTGGTGCGCTTTGCGAACGGTGCAACGATGATGATAGAGTCAGCCTTTTGCGTAAACCTCGATAAGGAAGTTTTCGGCTGCCATGTCGTCGGGGATAAGGGTGGCGCCACGCTGATGCCGCTTGAAAATCTTGTAGAATTGCGTCTCGAATTGGGTGGACATATTATGGACTGCCAGCCCAGGCACTTCCCTGCAGATGATAACCCCTACGATAAAGAGATAGCTGCATTTGTTGATGCTATTATTAAAAATAAACCTGTACCCGTACCTGCAACCGAGGCTATCTGGACAAGTAAAATCATCGACGGTATCTACAAATCAGCGAAAGTCGGTAAAGAGGTACCTCTTAAATGACAAGCTGCCGGAATAACAGGCTGCCGGGTCTTTCGATGAAAGATACTGCATGGCGGGGAGATTGCCTCGCTATGAAGGGAGTGCTATTTTCTACAAAACTCCTCGAATGAGCCGCCTAAAATGGTGCGGGCATCACGAGCAATTTGCTCTCTGGAGACTTCCCACCCGGACTTATATAAATCGTTATATTTGTCGGTAAGAACCTTTGAAATAATCTCCCGTGTATGATCCCATTTATAAATTAGCTGATCGAGTACCCTCGCATCAGAGTGCTGGGCGGTGAACGACGTGCCCAAAAGTTCTATTCGTTGACGGGTCATTTCCTCAATGATACTCGGATTATTGCAGTACCACCAGCAGCCAAAGATATGTAAGTTTCTAAAAACCCTGCCAAGGACGGTTAGTTCGTGCTGATTGGTGCGGGCAAGGACAGTCACGAGGAATTTTACTTTGGGATAATTGCGCAGGAGTTCAGAGAGGCAGGTTAGATCCGCAGTACCCACACCTGCACCCGCATCACGAAGTTCGGGATTGACGCCCCTTCGGGCGCCTATCATCAAGGCAAAAGGTAAACCGAGTTCCGTAGCAGCAGGGATTACGGCACGATCAATTATTTCCGTCAATAACTTATCCTTCCCGTAGGCAAAGTCCGGGCTGAATGAAGCAGCAAAGTAAACTGGTTTGATTAGCTTCGACCAGTCGATGAGGAATCGACGAATTTCATCAATGCTCTTTTTGTCAAATTGATACCCTTCATCGGTGTCCTTACTGGGTGGGCGGACATCATAACCCTGTCCGGTCATTACGTCAGCAGCAGATTGCCAGTCTTCAAAGAGCGGATCAATCCGCAAGGCTGATTTGAAATAGTCTGGTGCGGCTGCATGTTCCTGCCAGTATTTTGCATCTTTCGGATCGAACGGATTGTTGGTCATGATGATGTAGTCGATTTTCGCTATCTCGAAAACCTTTGGTAGGTATTCATCTAATTTTTGTTGGCTGAACCACTTTCGAATGCTGCTGAGGTCGCGTTTTTTAACATCAAGCCCCAGTTTTTGGAAGGTGGTGATAACCCCTCGGGCTGCTTCGGATAGGGGGCTTCGATTGATAAATAGATGCTCCCAGATTATGTCGGCTTGCTGAGATTTAGACATTGACCAGAATTTTTCGTAGGTCAAATCCCAATCGGCGGTGGTAAAAAGTTCCGCAACGAGATAGTGGTATCGTAACAGTTCGTCAACTCCCCACAAGAGCATCTCACCGTGGGATGGGGGAAAAAGATGCGTGTGGATGTCAGCAATCGTAGTTTCCTGAAGGATGCTGGATACTATCGATGCAAACTGCTTTTGATTTTCATACATTGTAGTTCCCTTTCTTTTCACGCCGGCTGGCGGTTAATATGCGAAAACCATTATTGTAATGCAAAAGGTAACCGATTTCGGGGAAACAAGTCAAGATTGAGGACTGCAGGTGAGTTATTTAGAGAGATTTTAGATTTTTTGGATTAATACTTTCCCTTTCGAGTAAATCAGAAAGAGAGGCGCAAAGCCAAACGTCGGCTATTACCGTGAATTAGAATACTCCAGCATATCATGTAGTTTTGCTGGAACGAAGTTGTTCACACTGGCAAGGTATCCTCGAATTGCTTCTTCCAGTTTTTCCTTCACTTCTTCCTTGGTCCTGCCAGTGTTGGTGCATCCCGGCAGCTATGGGCAAGCAGCAACGTACCTCCCTGTTGAATCACGCCAAATCTTCACATACAGTTTCATTGTTGACACTCCTTTCTGCTGCGATGCCCTCCTATCTGTAACCATTGTTTTTCATAACTCCTTATATATGCAGCCTCTGCGCAAAGACCACCCTTGGAAACTCCCAGCATTCTTTGCCTATCCGCTGCCTACCGATGCGCCGCTAAAGTTTAACTCACAGACCCCTCCGCCTCATACCGAGGCGTCTTATTCGATTTGTTGTGATATGTTTAGCGATCGTTCAATCTGTACACTTGATTATATCCGACGCCCCTTCCTTATTGCAAGAGATTTTTAAAAATTCCTGTTGGTCGGAAATGATTTTTCAATCGGTTTGCCAAAATGAGATGAACTAAATTC
>JAGHBS010000137.1 GCA_021160865.1 Planctomycetota bacterium
CAATCCCACCATATATTTATGCTTGTTGATGTCGGGTATTATCGGCAAACCGTTCTTAGCAAGGGCTAAGTTCATCGCCTCGGAAATACCTTCGATGGTATTCAATAAAGTTCCATCAAGGTCGAACAATACAGCCTTTTTCTCCATTCGTGTTTTTCTCCTGCTCAAGGAATGTTTGTTATAATGCTCAAGCCGCTTGGAGTTTTGCAAGACAGCGATCGAGTTTTTCGAGCATCAACTTTATATCGTCAATGGTCACATCCAGCACAGGCCTGAAGCGGATTGTCTGCACACCTGCACCGAGAAGCAGCATCTGCTCATCCTCCAAGGCAATCTGTATGAGTTTGGATTTATCTGCCGGTCTGCGGAGCGAGAAGCCCTGGTATAACCCCATCCCGCGAACGTTGAAGATGAGGTTGTGGTACCGCTTGGCAAGGTCGTTGAGCCCGTCGATCATCACCTTTGCCTTTTCCGGGACCTGTTCGATGAGTTTATCCTGCTTGACGATTTTAATTTCCTGCACCCATCGAACCATATCTGCAAGATTCCCGCCCCATGTTGAATCAAGCACACCACGATCTTTCATCGGGTAAAGCATGTACACCACGCCGTTGGCGAACTTTTTTGCTACCGCAACAGCCTGGGGCGGGTGGGGCAAATCGAACTGGTCGATTGCAAACATGCTACCGGTTTGCCCGCCTGCGGTTTGCACCTCGTCAAAGGCAAGGAATACATCGTATTTATGGGTCAATTCGCTAAGCCGCTGAAAGAACTCCGGCTTGGCAACTCGTTGTCCGCCAGCCCCTTGGATGGGTTCGACCACGACGGCGACTATCTCCTCGTGGTATCGCTTCAGACAATCTTCAATAATCATTAGACTTTGCTCGGTGCGTTTATCGTTCCGTGAAGGTGGCTGGGATGTGTCTATCGAGGGAAACGGAACCTGTATATTTCCAGGGATAATACCTTTAAAATTTTTTGTCACGATTGGGTCATGCTCAAGTTGCGTGATGTTCAAAGCAAAGACTGTCCTGCCATGGAAGGCACGGTCGAAGTACAAAAATCGTCTCACGCCCGGGGATGTACCCTTTTTCATTCGTTTCTCGTTATACAGGCTGAGGAGATATTTCATCATATTCTCGACGGCTTCGGCACCGGAGTTGACGGCGTAGATTTCGAGTCGGTCGTTCTGCATGCACCTCGGTGCCATTTCGTAAAGTAGCCGATAGTATTCTAAGCATTCTGGCGTGAGGAAATCAGGATTTGCCACCTTGTTGTTTGCTGCTCGTGCAAGCCGATTGAGGTATTCAGGCTCAAGAAGCCCGGGGTGATTGTGTCCGATGAGTTTTGAACCGTAATAGCCAACCCAGTCGAAGAGCATCTGACCATCCACAGTTGCAAGGTACATCCCCTTGCTTCGTGATAGGTCCACCACGAATGGCTTGGGCGTCATTACGACGTACCTGCTAAACTCATCGAGCATTTCCTTGCTCTTCGGCCCGGGGAATTTTTTTACCTTCTCTTCAGGTTGCATATATACCATCCTCGCCGACGTTCGGAATTATCCCCGAAATTATACCTGTTTGTGTATTCGCTTATAAGGGCGTGAAGTAAGAAGTCAATTGTAAGAAAATCAATCGAAGTTCATCGACATAAGGAACTCTGCATTTGTTTTGAACTTGCTTAATCGGCTGATGAGTAGTTCCATTGCTTCGACAGGGTTGTTCATCTCTGCGAGGGTTTTCCGCAGGCGGTAGATGAGTTTGAGTTCCTGTGGGTCGAGTAAGAGTTCCTCTTTGCGTGTGCCAGATCGGCTGATGTCAATTGCTGGCCAGACGCGCCGATCGACTAATCGACGATCGAGGTGCAATTCGCTATTACCAGTACCTTTGAACTCTTCAAAGATGACTTCATCCATTCTTGAACCAGTTTCGATCAAGGCGGTGCCGATAACGGTGAGCGAGCCGCCTTCTTCGATATTTCTCGCTGCCCCGAAGAACCGTTTGGGCTTTTGAAGAGCGTTTGCGTCGACGCCACCGGTGAGAATCTTCCCTGAATGAGGCACCTCGGTATTGTACGCCCTTGCCAGTCGAGTGATTGAATCCAGCAGGATTACTACATCCTTGCCAAACTCGACCATTCGTCGAGCCTTTTCACCGACCAATTCAGCAATTTGTAGGTGCCGGGAAGCTGGCTCGTCGAACGTTGATGAAATTACCTCGGCAGTGGTGGCACGCTTCATCTCGGTGACTTCTTCGGGACGTTCGTCAATCAGCAGGATTATGACGTATGCATCAGGATGATTGGTGGCGATGGCGTTGGCGATCTTCTGTAGCAGAACGGTCTTACCCGTCCTCGGCGGGGCTACAATTAGCATCCGCTGACCAAAGCCAATCGGCGTGACGATATTGACCACTCGCATATTGATTTCTTCAGGCGTGGTTTCCAGAAAGATACGCCTGGTAGGATGATGGGGAGTGAGGTCATCAAAATTTACCTTTTCGGAGAGTTTATCAGGGGCTTCGTAATTGATTGCTTCGACTCGCAGAAGGGCAAAGTATCGTTCAGATTCCTTAGGTGGGCGGATCTGACCGGCGACGATGTTTCCCTGCCTCAGGCCGAAACGACGTATCTGGCTTGGTGAAACGTAGATGTCATCCGGGCTTGGTAAGTAATTGTAATCTGGACTTCGCAGAAAGCCGAACCCATCGGGCAGAATCTCCAAAACGCCTTCACCGTACATCAAGCCATTTTTCTGAATCCTTGCCTTTAGTATGTTGAAGATGAGGTCTTGCTTCTTCATTCCGCTGTAATTAGTGATGCCTTCTTCTCGGGCTATTGTGTGAAGCTGGCTGACTGTCATCTTTTGCAGTTCGGTGATGTGCAAGTGGCCAGCCTTAATCTTTTCGTACTTGGCATGAAGTTCTTCATCGAGGGTTGGGGCAGTTACGTGCTCTTTGGTTGAATCGGACTGCTCTGATTCTTCGGTATCGGCTACTTGTTGCAATGATGCTTCATCCGATTCGCTTGGTGAGGATTTCGCTTCGGTTTTAGCCGAATCGGCGACGGTGGTAGAGTTCTCGTCAGACGGATCTACCTTGGTATTGTCTAATTCTTCAGCAGCATCGACCTTTTGCTCATCCTTTTGAGCCTTGCTTGATTTTTTTGTTTTTGTCTTAGCCATAATCTTCTTCCTCATTTCAAATTAGATGTTCAAGATACTTCTCTTTAATGAAACCAGACTTTTGAGATTCCGTAGTTAGGTAAAAGTAATTACTTTTTCGGATTCTAACCCTCGGGTCAAATTGAACCTTCATAGTTTAGATTTTTGCACAATATTATCGCAAAGCGTTTTCAGGTATGACCTGCTTTGTGGATTATCCTGCGGAATATCGTACGAACCTGCTCGCGCAATGATGATTCGTTGAGGTTATTGTCAATTATATATTCGGCTTTAGATGCCTTGATGTCCAGAGGATTTTGCAAATTTTCTCGCGCCTTCCATGTATCGTAATCCCAACCTCTGGATTGCTTAACCCTATTATACCGCAAATCGTCCTTCGCTGAGACAAAAATCAGGATATTGCAAAGTTCTTGCCAGTCGGTTTCCGTAAGAAGTGCCGCATCAATAACAATTGCCGGGATGTTTGGTTTGGCAAGAAATGCTTCTATTTGTTGTTCCATCCGTTGTCGGATTCTCGGATGCATTATTTTGTTCAATGCTGCAATATCTTCTGCCGAGCGGAAAACTATATCAGCTAAGGCAGCTCTGTCGACCTCACCGTTGGGGGTAAAAATTTTTTCGCCCCAGCGATTTTTCAATTCTTCCTTTACCTTCGGGTCTTTTAGAAGTTCATGCCCGATGGCATCGGCATCAATGCGTCCACAGCCAAGTTTTTCAAACTCCTTCGCCACGGTCGATTTACCAGCGCCGATGCCGCCTAATAACCCGATTATCGGCTTGGTGTGTTGAGAGAAGTAAGCAGAGTCGTTTCTACTGTATTTTGAATAGTCTTTCTGCATTGCGATGGTAAATGTTCTCGCTGATTTCTTCGGGCAAGTCGAGCGATTGTAAGAACCTGTGAAGATCATCGCCGAAGTAGTCCCGTCCGAAGAGCATCCTTTCGTGGTACTTCCCAATGAGATATTTACTATAATCGATGTCGCGTTTTAGGGCATTGAGCGCCGAGAGTGCTGATAAGTCGAGATAGAGGTTGCGATAGTTCTCCAGGAGTATTTCGAGCCGACCTGGTGGGACGATTGGCCCGTCAGGGTATATCCCCGGAGACGTATCGGCATCGCTGCTGATTTCCCGCCAAAAGCCAGGGCCATGTGCGATGAAAATAGTTTCCGGACAGGTTTGAATAGCCCGTTCGAGATTTTCTATCGTTCCGCCATACCACTGCGCAAAATACTCCATTTTTCCAGTTTGCTCGTTTGGAAGGTATGGCACATCAATGTGCAGTATCACGGGCAGATTGTATCGAGCGCAAAGACGGAATAGTTCTATGCACCGTGGGTCATCCAGCAAGAGGCGACATTTCAATTCCCCCATGGCACGGATGTTGTACATCTTGATGGCGGCTTCGAGCCGACTAGCGGCATCCGGTTCCAGCGGGTGTGGAGCATAGCCGAGAATGAACCTGTCGGGATAATGCCTATTAGCCTGCACGATGTCTTCGAGCGGCAGTCCCGGATGATTCAAACCGGTCCAATCGGTATGTACAGGATTCAGGACGCCCTCGTATCCAGCGTGTCCCTCGATGGGGTGGATATACCAGGTAAGGAGCAGGGCCTTTTCAATACTGTTAGCGTCGAGATCGGCAACCAGCGACGCATCATCCTTGCCGTGCCAGAAAACGTGTTGATGCGCATCTATTATGCGCTTCGGTCGAGACATATTCATCATCAGCCTCCCGTGGGTTATCGTGCCAATTGTATCGGAGAGAAGTAAGTACGCTTGCATATTGTATCTCTGAAGCGGTGGCGATTGAAGATATATTATTTTTCTGGTAAGAAAGATAATGATGGAAACGCCATCGTGAGGTTGTCGAAGTAATTGAAGGAATTAAGGATTAGATTACCATGCCAGCTAATTTGACACCGGAGTTTGAAAAGGCAGAGCAGCGATTTCGTGAAGCCACTACCGATGCCGAAAAACTCCAAGCCCTTCGGGAGATGCTCAGTACCATCCCGAAGCACAAGGGCACTGAGAAGATGCAGGCTGACATCAAGAGACGTATAAGCCAGCTGCAAAAGGCATCGGCTAAGAAGACGGGCAAGGCTGTCGATTTATTCCACGTTCCTAAAACCGGTGCAGGTCAGGTAGTCCTGATAGGTCCGCCCAATGCCGGTAAAAGTTCCATTGTAGCTGCCTGTACCAACGCCCCGGTGAAAGTGGCTGATTATCCTTACACCACCTCGCTACCCACCCCTGGAATGCTGAATTATGAGGATGTTCAGATACAACTGGTGGATACCCCGCCGATGACGGCTGATAATATCCCCCCCGGCTTGATGGGAACGATTAACTTTGCCGATGTAATCGCCATCGTCATCGCCGCTGATAATCAACCTGCTGAATATCTTGACGGTATTCTTGCTATTTTTTCTCAGCGGGGATTGGTATTGCGAACCTTGCCGAGAAACCAGCTTGATAACCTCGATGACGTCGAGGCTGGTACTCGCAAGCGGAGTGCAATAGTCCTTCTCAATAAGATAGATTTAGCCTCTGCTGATGCGATCGATAAAGTCAGGGCGATTTGTGACGGTAAACTTGATGTCATTCCGATAAGCACCCTTACTGGCGAGGGGCTTGATGTTCTGGCTGAGCGTTTCTGGAAACTGTTGGCGGTCATCCGTGTTTACACCAAGGAGCCCGGCAAGCCTGTCGATAAGGATAGACCCTACACCCTGCCAGTTGACTCGACCGTTGCAGATTTGGCTGCTGAGGTTCATCGCGATTTACCCAAGAAGATGAAGTTTGCTCGTATCTGGGGTGATGGGCGATTCCAGGGACAACACGTTCATCGCACCGAGGTACTTCACGATAAAGACATCGTCGAGATACACAAGTAAGGTTGTCTTTGTTCGCTAATAGGTGAGAGGGATTAGATTTTCATGCGTGCAAGCAGAGGTGTTCTATAAGTATTTTTGCCCCGATGATAATCAAGATAAATCCGCCAAGTATTTTTGCCTTTCCTCCAAGTCGAACGCCAATGTGCATACCTGTTAAAATACCGATGGCACTGAGTAGTACGGTGGTAATCCCGATGATTCCAGCTGCCAGCCAGATTGTTGATGTATCAATCAGTGCCAGTGATAATCCTGCTGCCAGGGCGTCTATACTGGTTGCTATTGAAAGGACGAGCAACGGTAAGATTTGAATATGATTGGCTCTTGGTTGATTGCTTTGCTTGGAGAACGAGTCGAGAATCATCTTTCCACCGATGAAAAGAAGTATGAAAAAAGCAATCCAATGATCATATCCTCCAATTAGACTTGCTGCCGTTACGCCGAGTGACCATCCAATTACGGGCATAGCAAACTGAAAAGCCCCGAAACTAAAGGCAATTTTTGCCGCATCGAGAAAGACTACCCTCCCTGCAGCACCGATGGCAATTGAGGCTGCCACGGCATCCATCGCCAATCCAATCGCCAGTATAATGATGATGTACCAATTCAATGATTTTTCCTTTATCCTATTTTTATGATAAATTGAACTCCCTGTGAGTTATAACATACTTTTGTATCGTTTTTGATGATTATGGTATATGCGAGTATAGTTGAGTGGGATGGATGAAGGTTTTAAGATGATAAATAGGTTGATAGGAATTAATGCTCAACAAAGGCTTCCCTTCTATGAGATGCTTCCATGGTTTTTGTTATCCATAGGGATTTTTGTCGGTTTCTGGGTAGTATTAGTGATTTTGAGGAAGTACGCTCTCGATAAGCGCAAGGATAAGGATATTAGTACTAAAAGTGCCGTAAGGCAGATTGAAAAGTTCCATAAGGATGGAATATTATCTGACGAACAATACAAGCGTGCCATCCGAGCCGTTCTGGGGAAAAATGAACTAATAAGCGGGGGTGAGGAAGGTAGCGTCTCTGAGAATGGAAATGATGAGGATGATAATTCGTGATTTGAAGGGTTCGCACTATATTGCTCAGTAGAGGCAATATTTTTCACAATAATAACATTTCTAAAGGACGATTGTCTGGTGGAAAGCATGTTTTATGGTAATGTCGCTCATATCCTGTCATGCAGGATGTATTGAAACAAATACAAGGTTGGTGAAGTTATATGGTTTTGACTGAATATCTTAGTAAAGAGGCACTTGAGGAACTGGTTGACAGTTTTTCCTGCGCCGGTGCGTTTGAGTTGGAGATACTCTCGCCTAATGGTGAGGTTCTTGCTCGTTCACCTAAGGTTCATCCCGATAAAGATAAGGATAGTTCAATAGATAAGGAGGTGGAGTTTATACGGTTTGAACTGCCGGCTGAAGCCGAGATATTCGTTGGCGGTGAGCATGTTGGAACGATTTCACTTCGGGGGCTATGGCGAACAGGTCAGGATTCGTGCAGTACTTCAGTTGGGGTAAAAGATTCGTCCAATCTTGCTCTCTCTGCTGCTGAGAGGCAGATTGCAATCTCTCCGACGGCTTGGGTTGAGTTGATGCGGGATGTTGTGGTTCGTCTTTGCGACCTTTCCAGACAGGTGCGAAGCCGCGTTGAAGAACTCTCTGCGATGTACCGTATGACAAATACATTCACGGAAAAGAAAGACCTTAAGGAAATTTACCAACTTGTGGCTGAGACGATGGTGAAGGTAACCGGTACGGATGCCTGCTCTATTCGCGTTTTCAATGAAGAGCGGACGGAACTGGTAATAATGGCGGCTTATGGTTTGAGTGCCAAATACATCTCCAAGGGTCCGATTCTATTGAGTGAGAGTAAGATTGATCGAGAGGTAGTAGAAACTCGCAAATGTGTTTATGTTGCTGACGAACGCACGGATGAACGGGTACTTTACAAGGCTCAGGCCAGGCGAGAGGGGCTCGTTTCTGCTTTATGCGTGCCAATGATTTACCGAGGACAGATCGAGGGAGTAATCCACGTCTATACTCGCCGACCGCATCAGTTCGATTGGTTTGAAACGTCGATGATACAGGGTGTTGCCTCTCAGGCAGCATGGGCGATTGTAAATGCCAGACTTTATCATGAAGCCGTTCAGGCTGAAAGTATCCGCCGTCAGTTGCGACTTGCCGGTGACGTTCAAAGGCGGATGATTCCCTCCCATGCACCGAAGATTCCCGGGTTTGAAATATCCACGATTTATGTACCGTGCTTTGATTTGGCAGGTGATTTTTACGATTTTATCGAACTACCTGATGGTAAGGTTGGTATTTGCGTTGCCGATGTGGTGGGCAAAGGTGTGCGGGCATCACTTTTGATGTCTTCGACGCGATCTGCCCTTCGTGCCCATGCCAACTATGTAAGGGATTTGCCCGCCTTAATCAAGGCAGTCAATTTTGACCTCTGGCGGGAAAGCGAGATTAGTGATTTCGTCACCTTGTTCTACGGGGTAATCGATCCGACTAATAAGACGCTCACATACACTAATGCTGGCCATGAACCAGCCTTATATATTCATCAGGGAAAGATTCGCCAACTCGATGTCGGCGGCGGAGTTATCGGTATTAGTGAAGATGTAGAATTTTCGCAGGAGACCATTACCCTATCCAGCAATGATGTTCTGATAATTTTTACCGATGGCTTACCCGAAGCGATTAATTTTGAAGATGAAGCCTTTGGACGTGAGCGAGTTTACGCTGCTGCCCTGGAGGCGTGGGGTAGGGGCGACTCTGCCGATGGTATTGGAAAGCACCTTCTATGGGAGATGCGAAGGTTTGCAGGGCTGCAAAGCCGTGGCGATGACTTGACTTTAATCACCATTAAACTTCAATAATATCCAACGAGTATCAGGCTGAATGACTTGAGATTGAGATAATGAAAGAGAGATGAGATGGCAAAGTTTTCTCTCCTGGCAGATCAGGAAAACTACAAAACCACAGACCCGGACCTCCAGAATGATTTAGAAGCAAGACAGTATTGGTTTGACCTTTTTGAAAAGCATTTTGAGAAGGTTCTTGATGCCGCTGCTGTTGCGTATGGTCAAAGGGCGGGGAAGCGCATAGAGTCAGCTCGTGAGCAATTCCAAAATCTTTTGAGTTTGCTTCGTGAAAATCCTACCGATGTCAAGAACATTTTACCCGACCCTCCTGCCCAAGCCGTTGCTGAAAAACCCTTGGGGGTGATGGAATTATGTCGTCTTCGAGAGAAGGTGCTACGGGAGAATGGTTTAGACGATCCCTTCAGGCATGTCAAGCAGCGTGAAAATACCGCAGCGCTTCAGGCATATCCTGATGTGATTTCGCGCGTCGGATCACTTGGAACAGCCGATCGGTGGGAATACCTTATCCGTTGCATCTTTGCAGGGAACATATTTGACCTTGGCAGCGTGGCAACGCTGGATTTCGCCACCGATATGGTGGACTTTCCCAAGGCACTTAATCAGATAAAGCCCCGCCCGTGGTTGATAGATGATTTTGATAAGTTGAGAGAGATTTTGCCACAAGATGCTGTTAGCCCTGCACCGTGGGCGAAGACAGTGGTATTCGTGGACAATGCCGGTGCCGATTTCATCCTTGGCGTGATTCCATTTGTGCGGGAATTGGCGGCTCACGGTACGCAGATTGTCTTGGCAGCCAATGAGTTGCCAAGTTTGAACGATATAACGGCTGACGAAGCTATCGACCTGCTTGAGCAGATTGCGCAGATGGACGAAAAACTCGCCTCTTACATATCGGCAGGTCTTTTTGAAGTAGTATCCACAGGAAACGATGTCCCGCTGATAAACCTCGGGGAGGTTTCTGACGAACTCAATGCAGCCGCTGCCGATGCAGATCTGGTCATTCTCGAGGGAATGGGAAGAAGCGTCGAAAGTAATCTCGATGTGACCTTCACCGTCGATTCGATTTACCTTTGCTTGCTAAAAGACCCCTTCATTGCAAAGCGACTTGGTGGAGAATTATTTGATTGTGTCTGTATGTACAAATCCAAGAAGTAAACCGAAGCCAAAAATCCGTAAAATTGTTCGGATAGATTCAACCTCGTTTTCTTATGTAAAAGTACTTCGTGAATAACATTCATTTGCTTTGAAGGAAACTCTGTTGGTTAATCGGTGTTGTGTAGATAAGGTGCTTGTCAGGTTTGCCTGGCTGGTGGCACGGATAGATATATGACCGTGGTGTTAGGTGGTAATTTCGAGTATTGTTTTGATGAAAGGAGAATGACAATGAGTTCTTTAAGTAGATTTTCGTTGTTTATCGGATTAGCGGTTGCAGTTTCCCTCGGTTCAGTTGCTATCGGGGCGGATAAGCCTGTAAAGGTTGCCATTTATAATGCTGATATGGACGGTGGGGAAAGTTTCGGCGAACAAGCCATAATGCAGTGCCTTTCGAAATCGGCGAAGTTTGCTCCGAGGTTTATAACGGAATTGTCCGGTGAAAAGTTGAGTAAGTATAAGGTTCTGGTATTGCCTCTCGTGAAGAAGTTTGGTCGGAAGGCAAAGTCAGCCGATTGGCGATGGGAAATACTTCGATACGTTCACGCAGGTGGCAGGATTTTGCTTACATCGGAAAACACAGGCATAAGAGGCGAAGTGCTTGATACACTGTTTCCTACGATTATGGAGGGGCAAAAAACCGTATGGAGTCAAACCATCAAGCCAATACCTGTTTACTCGATTAATAAGGGTATCGAGCCATTTGTTCCAACTTACAGCCGGATTACCGAATTACGCCGCGGCAGTAAGGGCACGGTCTTTTTGAGAGATTCAAGATGGTGCAACGTCGGCATCGTGGGCAACTTCGGTGAAGGTAAAGTAGCAGCAGTAGGATTTCCCTTCGGTGTTCGGTTGGTAAGAGTCCGTTTACCTCATCTGCAGGGGTGGAAGTTCGCTCTCGTTGAAAGAGAAGCAGGTTTGAAAGATCAGGAAGCGAGGCTGCTTTTGAATATAGTCGAATGGCTGGCTGGTGAAGAAAGGTACAAGGTGCCAATCGTCTGGATAGAAGCCCGCCGATTACCACCGCTACCGAAAAGACCATCAAAAGTTCTCGATGCGAATGATAGAAGTAAGGAAAATCATCTCTTCGCCGGAGCAGCAGCAGTAGATATTACTCCACCTGATCCAGTCGGTAAAAAGAGGATTCTTCGTGGACTGGGCAGGGGAGTATTGAAATGCAAGGGCGTCCACGATCGGATAATGCTTCGTGCGCTGGTGCTATATAACGGGAAGTGCAAGTTGGCTATCGTGTCGATGGACAGGATTGAAACGATTAGCCGTCGGGAGGCTGAGAAGGTACGAAAGGCGCTCAAGGCAAAAATAGGCTTGCGCGGTGAAAATCTTCTTATTAATTGCACCCATACTCATTCAGCAACGTGGTCAGGTGGGATAAACCTCGTCGAAAAGACCATCGAGGCAGTATGCAAGGCAAACGACCGGCTGAGACCTGCCAGAATAGGCGTCGGTTCAAAAATGATCTACGGCATCTGCGCTAATATCCGCAAGAGATGGCACGATGATTACATCGGACTTTGGCAAAATCAACAACCGAACCCCGATGGCGTAATGGATAATGAATGTGGCGTTGTACGAGTAGAGGATGAAAACAGAAAACTCATTGCAATCGTCGTCAATTACACTGGCACTCCATCAGCGGCAGGACGCACACCGTTTATCAGCGGAGATTATGCCGGTATCGCAATGCATATTCTTGAAAAGAGATTCGGCTGTGTGGCACTTTTCACTCAGGGTTTTCAGGGCAATGTCTTTACCAGCGCTTTCAGGATTAACCGGGATATGAAAGATGCCGAACGATTGGGTAAGAAGTTGGCAGATGAAGTTGCCTCGATGGTGCCACACATTGACGTCAAGGGACACGTGAAATTATCAGCAGCAAGGAAATTCACGCCTCTTCCAGTAAGAAAGGGACGATACGAGGCAGAAACGCAAGCACTGATAATTGGTGATTGCATATTTGTGCTGGGCGAGCCTGAAGTGTACGTCGAGATAGGATTGAGGATAAAGGAGCAATTGTCGAAGAAGTATTCTCACGTGTTCTGTTGCGGTGTGGGGACCGGGGCAGGAAAGTACCTATCATGGCGAAGGGGCTTCGGCGTGGAGCATCGCAACCCCGATACGTGGCAATCACCTTATACCGAAGATGCCGAGGGCAGTTTGGTCGAAAGCATCATCGAATTAGTCAGAAAGGCTGAGGCGGAAAAGAAGTAAATAACGCCTCTTTGTGAACTTGTTGCCTTATGGATTGATTAAAAATTCCACCCGGTCAGTTCGGGTGGGTAAAGAAGTTCGACGCGGATAATCCGCCAGCCGATTTGCCGGCGAATCCATTCAAATCGCCAGCGGGTATTGACATATTCTCCGCTGGTAAGCACGACGCGGACGTTTATCCTTGTTGTTGCGCTATCATTGTGGATTTCGGTTCGTTTGAAAGTTGATATTAGCCTGGCGATTTGTCGGCGTTTCAATGCTCGCCGTCCAATCCTGATGATGGCATCTTTGCTGAGTTTCCTGCCCGGCCTGACGGGCACCGTGCAGGCATCATCGAGATACCTTATCGCAGCGGACAAATCCGATTGTTCAATCCCTGTACCAATCTCTTGCAAGATTGCTTCGATTTGCTCCCTATCGGTCTTTACAAAATGGGCTGTAAGTGCAACGATTGTGATGAGGATTGGTCCGACAAGCAGCATCAGTAAGCGGCGGGGCGTTTCTCGAATTGCCCAGGCGATTAGAATAATGAGTTCCACCGCTCCGATGATTAGATACAGCGGTGCAGGTCGTTCGAAGAGTACTTCCTTAACTGATTCCACGCAAAGAGTGTATCCCGTGTGCGAAACTTTTTCTACATATTTATGATAATGAAGTTGCTAAAGTTTTACCCTCTTTTACTACGATAACATCGGAGAGAAACAAGTGCATACCGATGAAGAAGCCTCATTCGGAAAAGTTGATGAAGATAGGTCAGGCTGCCGAAGCCGCTGGCGTATCGAAGCAGACAATCGAATACTATATCATGCTCGGATTAATCGAACCCATTAC
>JAGHBS010000285.1 GCA_021160865.1 Planctomycetota bacterium
GGCAGCGGCGGTACTGGGATTCAAAGCCATTACTCCTGTCTTCGACGGGGCTTCAGAGGAAGAAATCCGACAAGCCATCGAGCAGGCCAATGAACACGTCCGCCAGCGACGACAACAAAAAGAGGTCATCCAGAAGGCAGGTGAAACTGGTGAGATTCTCGTCGAGATGCCACCTGACGGAAAGATTACTCTCTACGATGGCAGAACCGGTGAACCATTCGAGCAGAAAGTAACCGTCGGGTTCATGTATATGAATAAGTTGCATCACCTGGTAGATGACAAGATACACGCTCGAGCAACTGGACCTTATTCGCTGATTACCCAGCAACCTCTCGGTGGAAAGGCTCGAAGCGGTGGACAGAGATTCGGCGAAATGGAGGTATGGGCGCTGGAGGCATACGGTGCTGCCTATACCCTGCAAGAGATGCTTACCGTAAAAAGCGATGACGTAGAAGGTAGAACAAAGATTTATGAATCGATGATAAAGGGAACTAATACCCTTGAGGCCAGTACACCTGCATCATTCGATGTACTTTGCAACGAGCTAAGAGGGTTGGCGTTGAATATCCAGTTGGAGAAGAAAAGTCTGATATAAAAAGAAAGTCCAAATCAGGAGCATGGTCCTATGATTCTTGATGGTACATACGATAGGGTAAACGAATACAGTGCGGTAAAGATCTCATTAGCATCGCCGAACGACATCCGTAGCTGGTCGTTCGGAGAGGTCAAAAAGCCTGAGACGATAAATTACCGAACGTATCGTCCTGAAAGGGATGGTCTGTTCTGCGAGCGTATTTTCGGTCCCGAGCGAGACTGGGAATGCGCCTGCGGAAAATATAAGGGCATCAAGCACAAGGGCATCATTTGCGACCGATGCGGTGTTAAAGTGACCCATTCGCGGGTTAGAAGAAAGCGGATGGGGCATATAAACCTTGCTGCTCCAGTGGTACATATATGGTTCCTCAAGGCATTACCATCACGCCTGGGAACTTTGCTGAATATGAAAACTTCTGATCTTGAGAAGATCGTTCTCTTCCAGAATTACGTCGTCGTCAGGCCTGGTCAGACGCCCTTGAAGTATCAGCAGGTGCTTACCGAGGATGAATACCGAGCCGCCCGAGAGCAATACGGTAATGAGTTCGAGGCTATGATGGGCGCCGAGGCTATTAAAACCCTGCTTGAGAAGATGGACTTAGCCGAATTAGCCAAGGAACTCCGTGCCGAATTAGCCAAGACCGGCTCGAAGGAAAAGGCAAAGAAGATAGCCAAGCGGCTCAGGCTTGTCGAGGCAATTCGTGCATCAGGAAACAGGCCTGAATGGATGGTGCTGGAGGTTATTCCTGTAATTCCACCAGACTTACGCCCGCTGGTGTTATTAGAAAGTGGAAACTTCGCCACATCTGATTTGAACGATCTATATCGGCGTGTAATCAACCGCAATAATCGCCTCAAGAAACTAATTGACCTGAACGCTCCGGAAGTAATCATCCGCAACGAAAAGCGAATGCTCCAGCAAGCGGTTGATGCGCTTCTGGATAACGATCGTTGTCGTCGGCCCGTGCTTGGCTCGTCCAACCGACCGCTAAAGAGCCTTACAAGCATGATAAAAGGCAAGCAGGGTCGATTCCGTGAGAACCTGCTCGGCAAGCGCGTCGATTACTCCGGCAGGTCTGTCATCGTGATTGGTCCGGAGTTGAAACTCTACCAGTGCGGCTTGCCTAAAAAGATTGCTCTTGAATTGTACCAACCCTTTATCATCCGAAAACTCCGTCAGAAGGGTCTGGCTGATACGATTAAATCGGCAAAGAAACTTATCGAACGGAAAGACAAGGAAATCTGGGACATCCTCGAAGAGGTAATTCACCTCCATCCGGTATTATTGAATCGTGCCCCGACGCTGCACCGGATGGGTATCCAGGCGTTTGAACCTGTGCTGGTCGAAGGAAACGCCATCAAACTCCATCCGCTGGTCTGCAAGGGATTTAATGCTGATTTCGATGGTGATCAAATGGCAGTGCATCTGCCCCTCTCCATCGAAGCCCAGACCGAAGCCTACACGCTGATGCTCTCGACGAATAACATCTTCAGCCCGGCTAATGGTCAGCCTGTGATGTCACCAAGTCAAGATATCGTATTAGGGATATATTACCTCACCTTGAACATCGGAAACACCTACGTTGACCCAAGGCTTCAGAAGATTAAGGTAAGCACGCTCAAGCATATTACCAGCAATGATCTTGCCCGCCTTGATGATACTCCAGAAGAGGTCCCCATCTTCACAGATACTCATCAAGCGATGATGGCATACGATTTGAAACTTATTGGTATGCATGCACCAATTGCCGTACGATTGCCTGCTGGCACCGAGGTAATCGAATCAGGTGGAGACAGGCATCAGGCAGATGGACCTATCCTGACGACGGTCGGAAGGTGTATATTCAACGATGTCTTACCTGAAGGGATGGCATTCTACAATTATGTCATTACTGGCAACAATGCCCAGGACGTGATAAACGACTGTTATAAAGCCCTTGGCAGGGCAGCCACGCTCGACTTGCTCGACGATATAAAGGACCTCGGTTTCCGATGGGCAACACTTGCAGGGATAAGTTTCGGTATAACCGATCTGCGGATTCCTGAGACGAAAAATAAAATCATTGAGGAGGCAGAGAAAAAGGTCAAAGAGGTTCAAAAGTACTACGAAAGAGGCGCAATCACCGAAGGCGAACGATACAACCAGATTATTGACATCTGGATTCACGCCCGTGAAGAAATCACCAAGGATATGATGACGGGACTAAAGGCACATAAGCGTCCGGGCATGCCGAACTATGTAAATCCCGTTTGGATGATGAGTGATTCGGGCGCGCGGGGTAATGTCGATCAGATTCGGCAGTTGGCAGGTATGCGAGGGTTGATGTCCAAGCCCTCTGGTGAAATTATCGAAACTCCAATTCGAGCTAACTTCCGTGAGGGGCTGACCGTGCTGGAGTACTTCGGCTCGACCCACGGCGCGCGCAAGGGGTTGGCTGATACCGCCCTGAAGACCGCCGACTCGGGATACCTCACAAGGAAACTTGTAGATGTATCGCAAGACGTTGTAATTACTGAACTTGATTGCGGAACGACCAAGGGCATTGCAAAGTCTGCCATTTACAAGGGCGAGCAAATCCACGTTCCTTTGCGAGACCTGATTATCGGACGAACGGCAAGGGAAGACATCGTCAACCCGATTACCGACGAGGTAATCGTCCGTGAAAATGAGATAATTACCGAGGAAATGGCGGCGAAGATTGAAGACCTCGGAATCGAGACAATTCGTGTCCGAAGTCCGTTGACCTGCGAAGCCCCGTATGGAATATGTGCCAAATGCTACGGTGAAGACCTCTCGACCGGCCAACTCGTCGAGGTAGGCCTGCCGGTTGGGATAATAGCAGCCCAGTCAATCGGTGAGCCCGGCACGCAATTGACGCTTCGGACATTCCACACCGGCGGCGTGGCTGAACGTGTTGTGGTAGAGTCGGATATCAAGGCAGATTCGGACGGATACGTCAAGTTCAAGAACCTCACTCCAGAAGACCTTGCCGATGCACCATCAGATTTTACAGACAAGCGGGGCAAGGACTACAATATTACAGAATTGAGCGCCGGAAAAGGAGGGCGTCCAATACGAGCCGGTAAGACTGTCCTGAAGCGTCGTGGCAAGATTGCTATCGTAGATGAAAAAGGCAGAGAAATCACCTCATACGAACTGCCTTACGGTTCGCATTTGCTCGTAGATGATGGTGATCAGGTTAAAGCAGGTCAGCGATTGGTATGGTGGGACCCGCATCAGACGCCCATTCTGGCTGAGGCTGCTGGTAAGGTACGATTCCAGGATATCGAGGAAGGTGAGACTGTTCGAGCAGAGACCGAAAAAGGTAAAAGAGGAAAAGAATCGGCAAGGTACGTCGTTGTCGAACACAAGGGAGAGAAGCGTCCACGAATCGTCATCGAAGACAAGGCTGGTAAGGTGCTGGACTTCCATTACTTACCCGCCAAGGCAAGAATTGAGGTCTCCGAAGGGCAAAACGTACGCCCGGGCGATTTACTGGCACGTCAGCCAAGGGAAATTACTGGTACGCAGGACATTACTGGTGGCTTGCCGAGAGTGACTGAACTGTTCGAAGCCCGTCGGCCTAAAGAACCAGCAGCCATGGCTGAAATCTCCGGAAGGGTCGAACTCCGCACCGATCGCCGACGCGGAAAGATGACAATTATCGTGCATGGCGAATCCGGTATGAAGCGCGAACATCATGTGCCCCACGATAGGCATCTACTCGTACACACCGGCGATTACGTCCAGGCAGGTGATCCGCTCACCGAAGGACCGCTGGTACCACACGATATATTGAGCATCTGCGGGGAAGAACGACTCTACGATTACATGCTGACCGAAATCCAGAATGTATATCGAGGACAGAAGCAGAACATCAACGATAAACACATCGAGATTATCCTTGCACAGATGCTTCGCAAGGTAATCGTAGAAGATGTTGGAGATAGTTCACTGCTTCCTGGCGAGGTGATTAACAAGTTCCGATTCCGTGAAGAAAATGAAAGGCTGGCAAAATCGCTGAAGATTGTCTCACCTGGTGATACCGATTTTATTGAAGGTGAGATAGTTCCACGGGAAAAGGTCGAGCAGGCAAATGCGGAAGTAAAGGCTGCTGGTGGCACACCTGCCAAGACAAGACGAGCAAAACCCGCACGAGCAAGAAC
>JAGHBS010000251.1 GCA_021160865.1 Planctomycetota bacterium
GGTAAATACCCCGTGCCGAAACCGGTAATTATGATTTTTTTAATCAGGTTCATTTGCTGATAAGAGTTTCCTTATCTTGCCGAGGTATGCAAATCCGCTGATGACGGTGACAATCACTGCAGCCCAGACGGCGATAATCTTAACCACAACGGCCCATTGTACATTTTGAAGATTAGCTAACTGGTAAAGCACCGCACAGATGGCAAATGATTGGACGAACATCTTTATCTTACCTGCAGGGGTGGCAGGAAACTTCCTTCCCAACGATTCACTATAACCCCTAACGGCAGATACGATAAACTCCCTCGACATGATTACCACCACCATCCAGGGTCTGATGCAGCTTGCCATCCCGCCAGTAATCCAGCTGGGTAGGGTTCGCTCCAGTTGCGATGGTGGTAAGTGATCGCAAAAGACATAATTCGCCCCGGTAAGCATCGCAAAGGCACCGATGACGAGAACCTTATCGACAAATGGGTCAACTATCCGCCCAAATGCAGAGGTGATTTTCCATCGCCTTGCAAGCCAGCCATCGAGAATATCAGTTATCCCCATCACGATGTAAAGGACAAATGCACAATTGAGAAGCCATCTACCGCTGACGTAGCTGGGGCGGTATAGCCCTAATAGGACGAAAAATCCTGCTCCTAAAATGAGTCGGGCAATCGTCAATTGGTTTGGCAGCGTCCAGGTCATCATAATCGCCCTTTATTGACAGGTGAGTATATCAGAAATGAGTATCGTAAAAACAACTCATAATTGATAAATTATCCCATCAAAGACGGATTATTTCAAAATCTTGATAACGATGAAAATGACGAAAGGAGCGAGTGATGTTCTTCAGGAGCATGATAAAGGCACGAGCGATTGTGATTGCCCTGTTGATGGTTCTGTCTATTACGAGTTGTCCTTCCATACTGACGGCAAGCAGGGCAAAGGTTGAAAAAACCTATTTTGCAGTGTTCATCAATGGTAAAAAGGTGGGCTATAGCAAACATATCAGACGAATTGCCGATAACAAGGTGATTACTGAGAATTTCAGCGTCATTACCATCGGGCGAATGGGGGTGCCGATGACGGTTCGAATATTTCAAAAGAATGTCGAGACGATTTCAGGTAAGCCCCTCGCCTTTACGGTGGTTCAAAACCTCGGTGTTATCTCAAGCAAAACTGAAGGAGTAATCGATAAGGCAGGGAAGGTTCATATTACAATCACGACGGGTTCAAACGTCGTCAGGCGGACGCTCGATTGGCCTGCCGATGCAGTGATGGATCAAGGATTGCTGCTGATTGAGAAGAAAATGGGACACAAGGAAGGGACACGATATAAAGTTAAGATATTCGATGCGACGCTGCTCAGGGCGGTCGAGGCTGACGTCTCTATTGGTAAGACGCAAAATGTCGATCTGCTCGGAAGGGTCGTCCCGCTCACGGAAGTAACGGTGGTGATGAAGACCCCCACCGGCGTGCTGAAAAGCATCTATTACGATGATGAGAATTACAGGACGCAGAAGTCCATTGCCCCGCTGCTTGGCACGACGCTTGAGATGATCGCCTGCAGCAAGCAATTCGCATTGAGTAAGAACGATGTGGTCGATTTCATCAACAAACTCATCCTCACGCCACCAGAGCCCATAAAAACCTTTAAAGGCATAAAAAAGGCGACTTACACGCTCGTGGCTACCAAGGGGGCAAAGCTTATTATCCCGACCACAGATAATCAAACTGTACAAAAAGCCACCGATGAAAAGATCATCGTAATTGTCAAGCCCCGTGAATTGCCGATAGGTGAGAAATTCCCATACAAGGGTAATGACAAAGTCGCCCTATCTGCCTTGAAATCTACCCAATATCTGCAATGTGATGATGAGAAGATAAAAGCCCTTGCTAAAAAGGCGATTGGTGGAACTACCGATGCTGCCATCGCAGCCAGACGGATAGAAGCATTCGTCAATCAATATATTCAAAAGAAGGATTTTTCCATCGGATACGCCTCAGCCGCTGAAGTTGCTCGGAGCCGCCAGGGTGATTGCACCGAGCACGCCGTCCTTGCCGCTGCCATGTGCCGGGCTATCGGCATACCTGCCCAGGTCGTTGCAGGAATTGCTTATGTAGAAGATTTCACAGATAAGGGCAAAGGTGTCTTTGGCCCGCATGCCTGGGTGAGGGTTTTCATCGGTGGAAAATGGTATGGTTTAGACCCTGCTCTGAATGGCTATGATGCAGGGCATATCGCACTGGCAGCAGGCGATGGCAATCTGGACGATTTCTTCGGCATCATCTCCACGCTGGGGTATTTCAAAATAGCAAAGATTCAGATAGAGAAGGAATAGGAAAAGGTTTAGCCCTGTCAAGGTCAGTTAGTCCTTGCCAATAGTCAATCGATGTAATCTTGCATGGAGTAAGTGAGTCGAAATTCGAATATTTTATTTCGCCAGCCGATAGAGTTTCTTGGCTATTATCAGATGTTCTTGTGTGGCAGGGTGAGTTTTGGAGAATCAATTCTGTCTGGAGCAGACGCTTCGATGAGCGGGTATTTATGCAACTTTGCTTATGGGGTTTCGTTAAGATATAAGAACTATTGTACGGGTAGTGGATGTGCGGATTGAAGGATAATGAAGATTCGTCTCGTTGGAATTATCGGGTTTTGCTTATCGGTTGCTGTTGATTTATCAGCAGGGCAGGGCTGGTGGAATTATCGCTGGCATTATAGGCGTTCAGCGACGGTTTCCGAAGCGAAGCGGTCGGGTCTGCCTGGCGATGATATTGCTGTCCTTACCATGCCAAGCGGGGGATTAATTCAGCCCGATGGTCGAGATATCCGCATAACGACGGCTTCGGGAAGGATTGTGAAGCATCGTGTGTTGATGGTCGGCCCGGGCGATGTTGTCCGCATTGCATTTGCCCTTCAACCACCAGTGAAAAAGTATTTCGTCTATTTTGGAAATGCCCAGGCAGATAAACCAAAACAGATACTAAAAATTCAAAGAGGCGTGCTGATGGAA
>JAGHBS010000238.1 GCA_021160865.1 Planctomycetota bacterium
GTCGTCGTCGAGGCATTGCGATGTTGTTGATCATCGGGTCTCTTTGATGCTTTCCTCGAAGACAATACAATTCTCATCAAGCCAGCGATGGTTCAGGGTATCTTCTCCATGTATTCGTATATGATTGTTCTAAAAGATAATCGGGCAAGGGGCAGGTTGTAGCGGATTTTTCACCCTTGAAAAAAATCGTATTTCGAGAGCAAATGTGCTTGATTGCGAAATCCTGGAATGCTAATAAGAGGTATGAAACGCTAATATGGAGCGGGAAGCCATGTTTAGAAAGTCCAATCTCTCGTTATCAGTCTTGTTTTTGTTCACGATTCACCTGACAGGATGTGCGGGCAGTTCGCCAGGCATGGACAGGAAGCAGCAAGTCGAGACCTTTGGCTGCGAGGCAAATCCGACGGGTAATCCTATTGGTGGGGGTGAAGGTTATCGCGATATTTTCACCCACGGCGATTTTACGGTGAAAAATGCCGATGAATTGCTCACGGCGTTGAAGCAAGCAAGGCCCGGACAGGTAATCTTCGTCCCTGATGGAGTAAAGATCGACTTGAGCGCCTATCATGATATCAAGATACCTGGCGGAGTCACGCTGGCAGGAACGCGGGGTTTGAAGGGCTCGGTTGGTGCCTTGATTTTCACTAAGCGTAAGAAAGGCACCTTATTTGTCTCAGCAGGTGAGAATATCCGCATAACGGGCTTGCGCTTCAAAGGACCCTACAGCGGAAGAGTATCAGATGAATTCAATGCTTATTTCATCAGACTCAATCATTACGGAGCGGAAATCGATAACTGCGAGATTTATAACTTCAATGCCGCTGCCATCAGTGTATCCATTGGTGCGATGAAGGTATATATCCATCACAACTATATCCATCATTGTCAGCAGGATGGTGGGGGTTATGGCGTCTCTGCCAATTCAAGCGATGTGCATATCATTGCCAACAAGTTCGATTATTGCCGACATCATATTGCTTCCAGCGGTTCTCCTGGTGCCGGCTATGAGGCAGCGTGGAATTTTGTTGGCCCTCATGCCACAAGTCATAACTTCGACGTCCACGGCGGGCGCGATCGAGGCGATGGAACCGACATCGCAGGCGACTGGTTCGATATCCATCATAATACATTCTTGAGTTCGCGATACCATGTAGGGATTCGCGGAACGCCCTGCCAAATTGCAAAGATTCATCATAATTGGTTCACTGCACCTTCCGCAAAGAGAGTCTTTTCAGGAAAGAATACAAAGATATATCGCAATGTTTACGGGCCTGATAAGAAATTGGAAGAATAAGCCATGAAAACGAAACGTTTCATTGTAGTGATGCTCATCGTAACTGTCTCCTTGCCGGTGGTCGGCCTTGCAGAGAAGGACCGCTTTGGCGACCCTCTGCCCGAAGGCGCAATCCAACGGCTCGGTACGCTTCGAATGCGCTACAGCAATACCTTGCAGCCTGGCAACAGAATCGCGGACCTCGGTTACTTGCCCGATGGGAAAGGAGTAGTAGCCGCTTCGAATTTCGTGGAAATATGGGATTTATCCGCTGGTAAATTGCTTCTGAGGCAACAAGTTTGCAAAGCCAAGATAGTTAGCATGTCAGTGCGAAGCGATGGTAAGGCATTGCTCCTTGCCGACGTTGATGGAAATGTGCACGAATGGGACATAGCGAGCCGGCGGGTGCTGCGCAAATGGCAAACTGGACAGAAACAATTGATGCGCGCCCAGTATTCGCCGGACCTCAAGCGAGTCCTAACCGTCGGTTGCATACCACCTACCATAAAGGAATGGGACATTGCCACGGGTAAGGAATTAATCTCCATCACCGGTGAGATGGAACACTTCACCAATGGGATATACGGTCCTGAAGGTAAAACCGCCATTGTGGATAGTGAATCAGGCTATAAACCCATTATCTTACGGTACGACCTTTCGACGGGAAAACTCATTCACGCCTGGCTTAGGGATTACTACACCTATTGGAGAGATTTAGCCCTATCTCCAGATGGTCAACGGATTCTTATAGGCAGCAGGACGCGAGCGACGGAATGGCGGCTGAAGGATTATAAACTACTCAACACCTTCACCGGCCACGCGGGCGATGCCGTCAGTGCGGTTGCATATTGCAAGGACCCTGATCAGATATTAACAGGCTGTCGCGATGGTTCCATTCGTCGATGGGACCGCAGGAAGGCAAAGGTACTATTGCGGTGGATTCCGCATCAAACATTAGTTACGCACATTGCAGTTTCGCCCGACGGTAAGTGGGTATTTTCAGCAGGACGAAATGTAGTCGTCGAGAGCAACATCGCCACAGGCAAGCCAAGGTTCACCTGGCCTCGCCATTCAGGTGCAGCGACCGCTGTTGCCGTATTACCCGGAGGCGTCGTAGCAATCAGTGCCTCGGCTGATGGTACGATGCGAAAGTGGGAGATTATCAGCGGCAAGTACCTGGGAACTATCAAGGTTAAAGGTGCCACGCCAGGGGTTTATGCCGTTGCAATCTCGCCCGATGGTAAGCGTATATCAGCCGGCTGTAAGGATGGCGTAATTCGTGAATATGATACTCAAAAGGGCACGCTGATCCGCCAATTGAAGGGGCATTTCGGCTACGTCCGTTGCCTGGTCTATACGCACGACGGTAAGTGCCTTCTCAGTAGTGCCGA
>JAGHBS010000025.1 GCA_021160865.1 Planctomycetota bacterium
CCCCTTATCATGCGGTACTTTGCCGAGGTCATGTAGAGGTAATCCTTCGCGCGCGTCATGCCGACGAATGCTAATCGTCGCTCTTCTTCGATATCGCGCTCGCTGCCATCGCCGTAATCAAAGGGCAGCAAGCCATCCTCACAACCAATGATAATCACAGCAGGGAATTCCAGCCCCTTAGCAACGTGCAGCGTCATGAACGTAACCACTCCAGATTCAGGATCAATGGTATCTATGTCATTGACAAGGCTTACTTGCTGGAGGAAGTCGATAAGTGTCGCTTCGGGGTTTTCCTGCTGGAACTCCGCTGCTGCGGTTATTAATTCATCGAGGTTGCGGAGCGCTTCACGGCTTTGTTCGGTAGCGGTTGGGTCTTTACTGTCGATACCCTTTTTGTAAGCAGCGTCGAGCCCTGTTCGCTGGATGACAAATTCAACAATTTCTGGTATTGGCTTATCCTTTCGGGCTGATAAATCATCGACGATTTTTACAAAGGAAGCAACCTTTGCACAGGCAGCCTTTGCCAAACCTGCTGATGCTGGTTCACGACAGGCCTTTAGCAGCGAGATACCCTTTTGTTCAGCAGCGGCTGCAAGGCGATTAACTGTGACGGCTCCGATTCCCCGAGGCGGAGTATTAATAATCCGACGACAGGAAAGGTCGTCTTCAGGATTGACAATCAATCGTAAATATGCAAGTACATCCTTGATTTCCTTGCGGTTATAGAACTCTACGCCACGAGCGATCTGGTAGGGGATACCTGCTCGCCGGAACGCCTCTTCCAGAACCCTGCTTAGTGAGTTGACACGATAAAAGACTGCAATATCACGATATCTAAGTCCCTTGCTATGAAGGTAAGAGACGATTTGCGCAACTTCGTCGGCTTCGGCGTGTTCGTCATCTAATCGGATTACTTTTACATTGGTACCACCAGGGCGAGTGGCGATGAGGTCCTTTCTCTTTCGGCGACGATTGTGAGCAATTAACTTCGAGGCTGCCGTCAATATTGGCTGGGTGGAACGATCGTTCTTCTCCAGACGGATAACGGTAGCGTCAGGATAATCCGATTCGAACTCCAGGATATTGTTGATATCCGCACCTCGCCAGGCATAGATGCTCTGATCCGGATCGCCCGTGACGCAGATGTTGCCGTGATCCATCGCTATACCGTGGGCAATGACGTATTGGGCGTGGTTGGTGTCCTGGTATTCATCGATGAGGATGTAGCGATAGCGGCGAGATAAAAGTTGGCGGACATCAGGATATTCACGCATCATGTAGGCGACTTTCAGCAGCAGGTCGTCGAAGTCCACTGCACCGGCAGCGGCGAGAGTACGCTGGTAGGCTTGGTAAATCTTTGCAATCGTCTTGGTGTAGAAGTCATCAGCCTGGGCGGCATACTGTTCAGCGTCAATAAGCCAATTTTTGGCATTGGAGATGACGGACTGAACGGTGCTGGGGGGAAAGTTGCTCATGGATATGTTGAGTTTCTTCATTACTTCCTTGATGCAGCGGAGTTGGTCGTCCTGGTCATAGATGACGAAATCTCTGGGCAGATGCGCTTGTGGGGCGAATTCCCGCAACAATCGTGCACAAAATGAGTGAAAAGTGCTGATCGTTGCGCCCATCGGTACACCCAGGGACCTTATCCGACGAGACATTTCATCAGCAGCCTTGTTGGTAAAAGTAATCGCTAGTATTGTCCCTGGCCTGATGCCCTTACTTATCATATAGGCTACCCTGCGCGTGATGACACGGGTCTTACCGCTACCAGCACCGGCTAATACCAGTAGCGGACCTTCGATATGCATCACCGCTCGTTTTTGCGAATCATTCAGGTCTTTCAATAAATCCAACAAGGCGAGTCTCTCCGAGGGATACCTTCTTACTATATCACGCAGATATTATGCCTTTCAATAATACCTTACAGTGATACGAAGGATAGGGGGCGATTTTCGATGAATATTGCAAGGCATGGAGCAGCGCGTCGCTGAAGATTGTTGAAAAAGTGCTATTAATAAAAAGTGCTATTAATATTTGTAATGCGAAATCCGCTGCAATCGGTAGGAATAGACCCAAGCCCTTTCATTTGTTTCCGTGTATGACTGCTGTTGTTAATCAAGGACGAACTAAAGTTTGCGAAGGATAATCCGATGTAAGTTTCAGGTGTATCATTTACGGTAGAAAGCAGATGAGACGCAAAGATGTGCTTACAACAGGTGAAGTTGCCAAGATTTGCTGTGTGGCTCCGCGAACGGTGAGTAAATGGTTTGATAGCGGTCAGCTCAAAGGATATCGAATTCCCGGAAGCAGAGATCGTCGAATTCCGCTGGGGCAACTTATCAAATTTATGAAGGAGAATGGTATTCCACTGACGAGACTTTCAATGATTGAAGGTACTACCCGACGGGTGCTGCTGGTAACCTCCGGGGATTGCAATATTGATAAAGCCCTGGGCGGAGCCGTCCAGGCGGATCATCTTCAAATCGAAACTGCAGAAAACGATTTCCAGGCGGGGATACAATCGATGAGGTTCAAGCCTCATCTCATTTTATTGGATATTAACAACAGAGCGGTTGATGCTGATAAGGTTATCAAGACCCTTCGTAGTGATCCATCATTAGCCCACATCAGGGTCGTGGCACTTGCCGGACAGATAGACTCAAGACAAAGGCGGATGCTTCTGTCTAAAGGATTTGATGCTGTCTTATCCGAGCCGTACAACCCGGAGGATATCCTTTCGCTTTTCGATGAGATTGCAAGCCCTGTAGATAGCGAATAATGTTTTCCCTCCCATAATTGCATTTTCAGCAGGTTCACTCTAAAATACCTAATTATGAAAAAGATAATTTTTCTGATAACACTCGGCAGTTTGTCCATAGC
>JAGHBS010000265.1 GCA_021160865.1 Planctomycetota bacterium
AAAGGTTAGCAAGTTGGGCTCCAAGCCGGAATTACTAAAAAAAGCCAGGCAATTGAGACATGATTATTATTTGCGTGTAGGGAATAAGGCATTATCAGCCGGCAACCTTACCGAGGCAGAAAAGGCATTCAAGAAGGCACAATCGTATATGGATTCATCAGCAGTAAAGGATGCTTTGAAGAAGATTGATAAACAGAGGAAATATCGTTCCCTACTGGCTGATGGTAATAAATTGTTCCAGCGAGGTAAATATGCAGAAGCGCTGGAGAAATATCAATCGGCTCGACGGGTTCTGTTTACCTCTGAGGTGCGCGATAAAATTGTTAACTGTCGCTACCTTATCGAGTTAGCCAAGGCTGAGGAATATAAGCGGAAACGCGAATGGGATAAAGCCGCTGCTGCATACAATCGTGCCAGACAGATAAAACCCTCTGCCTCAGCAGAGATAGTTGCCCGACTTGAATCGCTTCAGCAGGAACGAACTTATGCTGAGCATATGGCAAAGGCAGAGGATGCCCGCAAACAAGGAGCTTGGAGTGAAGCACTGCTCCACGCTCGACAGGCTAAGCAGGCACGCCCAACACAGGAGGTAGAGCAGCTTATACTTCGCATACGGTATGATCAGCAAGTAGCGTTAGGGAAAGATGCCCTCGAAAGCGGAGACTATAACGGTGCAGTGGCTTACTTCAAACAGGCAAAACGATTTCTTAACACCCCAGAAATCAACAAGCTAATAGAAAAGGCTGAAAAACTTAGAGCGTCAGCCGGCGGCTCATAATTCGGGTGATTGTAATGACAAAATTGACAGCTGCTTGCAGAAGAATAAAGCCTCAGTTGCGAAACAAGTTGGCTTTTGCTTCGTTTGAATTAATGAGGTGTTCAAGGTGATTAACTGCTGGAATAAACCAGACTTTATGCATCAGGTGAAAAGGCGCACCACTATACCTGTAGCAAAAGCCCCCCATCAGCAAGCCGGTCAAGTAATGGTCATGCTACTTTTGGGTATCGCGCTATTGGCAGGGTTGGTTTTCTACGTTGTCAACGTAGGTGATCAGATAAATCGCCGCGTGGTTATGCAAAATGCTGCTGATTCGGTAGCTATCTCCGGTGCTGCCTGGATGGCAAGGAGCATGAATATTATTGCGATGAACAATGTCGCTCAAACAAGATTGATAGCCCTTGTGCCTCATCTTGATGCACTTCCTTTGGCGACGAAGATGGCGCATGAGGAGGTATCTGCGTGGCATGATTGTCTGGAACAGCAGATTCGTCGTGGTGTTCCGGACCAATGGTTACGGGACGGCTTAGAATCGCTTCGGCAGCGGATGGCCAGGCAGCGGGACATACTCGCTCCGATAGATGAGTTTCTCAATAACAGTGGATTTGATATGGCAACGCTGACCAATTGGGCGATACGCGGTGTCCCCGGTCCGCCTCCGCATGGTAAATTATGGCAGGCGGCTCAAGCCCTCGACGAGTTCAGCCAGGCAACTGCACTATCAGCGGGGATACTCAGTCAAGCCAACGCCGTCCGATATGGTCATCTCGATTATGCCCAAACTGCTTTTATCGTTCCTCTCGTGCCTGAATTGCCGGCAAAAAGGACTTCCTTTGCAGATTTTAAAAAGCCCGTGATTAATGGAATTATCCCGGACAGGCAATATCCACAACGATTAGGACCTTATGATAGGCTATTTAAATGGCGTAATTATCATTATCGTGGGATATATGAGCGTGACCGACTTGTGCCAGGCACGCCGGGGCATGGTAGAGTGCGAGGAGGAAGGGGGCATGTTGATATCCGTGGCCGCCGACACGGTCGCAGTGCGAGAGGATACTATAGAAGTTCTGAACCCCATTGGACTTACAGAAGAGTCGGGACAATATTACTCGGCTACAGCGTCTATGGACCGTTTGAGTGGATGATGAGGCGAATCCGCTATTATGCCTGGCGAGAACTGCGCGATACCTATTTTTCAACTTACTATTCTCAAATCGCCGGAATAAAACTTGGGTATATATGGGGCTCGAAGCAACTCAAGCAGGTTCATTACCCTCGATGGATTACCGACTATCCCACAGCCCGACAATTAGCGCAATCAGGTGCCCGTGTTACTCGCACAATGTTTTACCTGGTTGAAATCAGGAGCCGATACCCTAAAAACTCACCGCAATGGCTTTCACGCGGTTCATATGTTACTAACGGGCGATATCCAATTGCTATCTGGGCAAATGGCTGGGTTGATCCTGCTGAATGGAACATTCCTAAAATTGCAGATTATGTTTGGGAGGATCAATACACCTATGAAACTACTGAGGATTGGAGTATCGGCATCAGGAAAAAAGTCGATGCTAGTGGTCGGCCAATCTGGCAAACGGTCTATATGGTAGCCCAGTACGTCTTTGGAGGGATAGACGTCGGTGGAGAAGTGGTTGTCTCTGATCCTGCCAATTATACCGACATAAGCGAATTACCTGCACCGATATTGCTCGATACATCTTACGGTGATTATGATATGTCCCAGCCGGGGCATGACTTCGGTGTCAGAAGGGATATTTTTACCTACCTTGGAATAGCATCACGGGAAAATACAGCAGCGGTTTGGGCAAGCAGATTCGGCAGCGGAAATCCCTTCAATGGTGTCCTCGCGGTTAGCCAGAGCGAGATTTTTAATACAACCAGCTGGGATCTGTGGACGCAGGATTGGAAGGTCAAACTTGTACCCGTTTCGAGATGGAATGATTGGCTTGTACGATTGGATGAACAGGCAGATGCTGGTGAAATGGCAGGTTTAATCGAACCAGACGAAATAACCCGCATACAGGAGTATTTACATCGATTTGATTCTGCAATGATTGCAGAGATGCTGCACCATTGAAAACGGTGCCAAACGAGATGATCATAATTAGGGCAAAGAAGAATCATAATCGTGGCTTGAGGCGTGCTGTTCGACGAAATAATTATCGTTGTGGAACAGCAGTGGTGGAGTTCGTTTTAGCGATACCATTTTTGGCGTTCATCTTGGGAATAACATTTTTCTTTGGCTGGGCGTTGATGCATAAACAAAAAGTAATGATTGCCGATCGCTATAGTGCCTGGCAACGAGTAGAGACAGGTTCCTGGCCCGGAGAGGACAGATTAAACAATCTTGTGTTTAATGGTCGAGCGGCTGATGTGAATTTATCCTCTGAAGAACCTGTATGGGAAACAGCCGATGACTTAGTAAATCAAACCGGTCAGATAAGTCGGCAAAGTGAGATGCTGGCCGATGAGTTGGTCCTTCAGCGCTTCCCTGCAGGTCATCGTGCCCACGTTGCTGCAAGTTTCGATCCAGAAGAGACGCTCTGGCAACGATATACTGGTGCGATACATCATCGCTATGGTAGAGAAGGAATTACCTGGCGACGTGCGGAGGTATCATGCTGGTTGACTCTACGGGATTTTTACTATGCCGATCTCGATGCCGTCCTGGAGCGAATGCCTGCGCCGGCAAACCGAATGGCGCAGACAATTCGCTCCCTTTATCTGGCTTCATGGTAAGCAACTGACCTGGACAATACTGTTGTATTTACTGGCTCATAAATCCGATGGGAATTTTATCACACCATTTACCCCTCACCCTGTATAGCACTGCTGGAAGAGGTAACGCTATGATGAAACTCTCGATAAGTGCATAACTTACAAGAATAAACTTTGGGAGAATTTGCTGATAACAATGGTGCGGAAACTGCTCATCATAATTCTTGCAGCAATGACTACAGGGGTGGTTGTTTTAATCTTCGTGAAGATATTTTTGATAAAATCTTCGTACAAACCGCCTGGACAGAGTAAGACTTTTTCTTTACCCATTACCACAATGCCGACCACTTCGTCAACGATGCCAACGAACCTTCTGAAAATTGCTAACGAGCCATTTCACGGACTCGGATTGAAGCCATTGATGAATATTCCGGATGATATCGTTGCACCAAAAGGGGCAACAAAGTCTTTTGCAATGAGCAGAAATATTCCCGGCGGTACAGTAGATATTGTAAGTTATTTTGCCTCGCTTTCCTCCGATGAAGTGCAGAAGTTTTATAAGAATGCCTTAATCGAACATGGATACAAACTCGTCCAGCAGCGTAAGGGCATGCAGCAGGGGGAAGTTTTGCTTACCTTTATACCCAAAAATCATGCTGGAAAAGGAGACGCACTTCAACGATACTATATAGTAGAGATTAGAAGCAGTAATAAAAATGTAAAGATAACGATAATCGTATCACGCCCAAAGGGCAGATAGACGGATGAATATGTGTATCAGCGCGTCTGAAAGGAATAGAAATGGCTGAGACTATTGTTTGGAATAAAAAATTATTGATTGTTTCATTGATATTAGGCGTACTGGCAGTGGTGGTGTATTACCTTCACGAATGGTCGCTGCAGAAGCGCCTTCGTGGTGAAACGGTGAGGGTACTCAAGTGGAACCGTGATATGGCTGCTGGCGAAGAAGTTGTCGAGGCAGATTTCTCAATCGTAGATGTTAGCAGTTCTATTGCCAATCAAGTCGAAGGTTTAGTGAAAGAAAATGATAAGGCCTTTTTAATTGGGGCGCATCTTAACCGGAATGTTCGTAAAGGTGATTTTGTCCGTTATAAAGATATCCTTGAAAGCCGAGTCCGTACGCCTGATCAAGATATCACTTTGGGAATGAGAGCGCTTACTATTCCAATTGACCCTAATTACAGTCCAGGGGAAGTCATACGAGTCGGTAGCAGGGTGGATTTGCTTGGAGTAGTTGCTTTGAAGGGTAAACCACCACGAGCGTATACTCTCGTGAAAAACCTTCGTGTCCTTGCAGTAGGGGGAGTTAGCGAAAAACCTCAACCACTTTCGGTTACTGGTAAGACTCGACGGTATGGAACGGCAAGACGTGTCTATCGCTCGGTAACTGTAGAGGTAAAACCGGAACTCGCTGAAAGATTAGTAGACCTCTTGCTGCGAATACACGGAAAGGTCTGGGTGGTGGCACGCAATCCAGCCGAACCACTCAAACCGAATGATTTTAAAGGGATTAATCCAGAAGTTGAGCCGATTTTATCTCAGCCGCTGCCAAGCAAGAGTTTTTAACATAAAGAGGATGAGAATAGCAAACGAGGTGGACAATTTAGCGTAATAAATTATACCTGCTGAAGACGAAGGATTATATTAGCCGTGGAAATCTGGGTTTATAATCATCTCAGTAATGAGCGTCGTGTCGTTGAGATCGATGCCGATGAGATAACCATCGGTCGTGACGAGAGCAATAGTATTGTGCTTAAAAGTCCGTTCGTCTCTCGCCAGCATGCCCGATTATTCAAGCAGGATGGTTCTTACTTTGTCGAGAGTATTGGGCTAAACGGTACCACCGTCGCGAATAAGACCATCGGATATAAGGAAAAGGTAAAGGTTAGCTACGGCGATGAGATACGCGTTGGGGAATTCTCTCTGTTCATGATGGCGCCGTCAGTTCGGCGCGATCGACGAGCAGCTGAAATCATTACACCTAAACAAAGAATAATCGATTTAGAGGAAAAGATTCACGGCGAATTACTCCAGCGATTGAACTTACGTGTTGCCAGTAAGGTCGCCAAAGCCGATGCTGAGTATGCTACTTTGATTAAGCGACATCTTGTCGAAATAATCGTCACACACCTCGACGAAGTTGACGAGGAAATGGCTGATACACTCATCAGGGATTTCCTCTGGCGTAGTGTTCTGTCAGAGCTGAACATGCGATGCACGGGACGATTGGCATACTCCTACGGTTTTGAAGAGTCTGACATTCTCCAGCCCGAGCATGAAAAGGTAATCTCCCAAATCGTTGGAGACATCATTAGCGACTTTCCCTTGAAATTTCAACCCCAGTCAGTGAAGGAAGACGCATCCAAGGTCGAAGCCGGCTTTGATGAGCAATTAGAGCGGATAAAACCAAAACTCACCCCCGAATTGAAGCGATATATCATAACCCGCATGATAAGTAAAGATATCGAGGATATTGTCTTCGGCTATGGACCACTGCAAGATTTGCTTGAGATGCCTCACGTTAACGAGATTATGGTTGTAGGCAAGGACCATATATACATAGAGAAGGACGGTGTGGTTTACTCGACTGATCGTAGTTTCTTCTCCGAGGAAATTGTGAACTCCATAATTGAACGAATAATCACACCAATAGGTCGTCGGATTGATCGTTCCACACCGCTGGTTGATGCGCGCTTACCAGATGGTTCCCGTGTTAATGCCATTATCAATCCTTTAAGTTTGTCAGGCCCGGTGCTTACCATCCGAAAATTCGCGATGATTCCATTTACCATCGACGATCTTATCGAGATGAACACACTTACCGAGACCACAGCGAACTTTCTCCGTGCTTGCGTTAGGGGCAGAAAGAACCTTCTTATCTCCGGTGGTACAGGCAGCGGAAAGACTACCACGCTAAATGTGTTGAGCAGTTTCATTGATCCTGAAGAGCGTATTATCACGATTGAAGAATCGGCGGAGTTGCAGCTGCCTCAGGAGCATGTCGTTCGGCTTGAAACTCGCCCACCGAACATCGAAGGCAAAGGTGCATACACCATTCGTGACCTGGTGCGCAATGCCCTGCGAATGCGGCCTGATCGCATCATCGTTGGAGAAGTTCGAGGCCCCGAAGCCCTTGATATGCTCCAGGCAATGAATACCGGCCACGATGGCTCAATGACAACCATCCATGCCAATAGCCCGAGTGATACGATGTTGCGACTTGAGACGATGGTGTTGACAGCTGTTGAAATGCCTATCAGGGCTATTCGGGAGCAGATTGTAGCAGCATTAGACCTTATTATTCAGATTGCCAGGATGCCTGATGGTTCTCGTCAAATCACGCATATCTCTGAAATTGTCGGTATCGATATGGAAACCGAACAGATTATTACGGAGGATATCTACGTCTTGCGAGGTACCGGGCAGATTGGACCGGATGGTAAGGAAATACTTTCGCTTCGTCATACCGGATATGTACCTGAGTTTGCTATGGAATTAATCGAAAAGGGCATCCTTGATCTCGAGGTGTTCAAGTGATTTTTTCGGAAGTACTTTCCTGCGCGCAGATATTTACCCCTGTAATCCCGGCCATTGTAATATTCCTGGCTGTGATTGTTGGAGTGCTGACTTTTTACAAGCCGATTACAAATTTCATCTTACGGAGAGAAACATATTATGACCATGTTCTTCGCGGTTCACTACTAATAGACATCAACCCTCGAACGGTAACATTGATGTCGCTGGGGGTGATGTTTTTATTGGCTGGGATTGGCTATCTGATCATCCATTCTATCTTGATGGTGATTTTGGGAATTATATTGGGAGCATTTTTACCATCAGTAGTATTGAAATTGCTTCGAAGGTATCGATTAAGGCGCCTTGATGATCAAATCGTAGACGGCATCCAAACATTGATATCAGCCGTTCGAGCAGGATTGAATCTGGTTCAGGCGATGGAGTTATTGGCTAAGAATGGCCCACGTCCGATAAGTCAGGAGTTTGCCCATCTTGTTCGAGAATATGAGCATGGTGTTTCGTTGGAAAAGGCGATGCAAAATGCAGCAGCAAGGATCGGCTCTGCCAATTATCGATTGCTCTTTGCGGCTTTGTTGACCCATCGTGAAAGAGGCGGTGACCTTGCTGATACCCTCGAACGAATCGCCGATAGCATTCGTGAAATCTATCGACTTGAAAAACGCGTCGAGACCTTAACTGCTCCAAATCGAACTGCTGCTCGATGGATGGGTGCAATGCCTGCAGTGGTTCTCGGTGTGCTTTATCTGATTGACCCTTACGGCGTGCGAATGTTGTTTACTACACCTGCAGGTAGAGTAATTCTGCTCATTATCGTTGTTCTGAATGTGATTGGATTCCTCTGGATACGAAAGATTGTTTCGATTGACATCTAATAATCCAAAATGTGTGCAATGGAAAACGAACTGATTTATATGGTCGGGATGAGCCTTGCAGTTGATCTTTTGAGCTTAGCATCAGCAATACTTATCTTTGCATTTGTTTTGACGTTCGTATTGGCAGTTTATGGTCAGCGTGGCAAGGTTGAGATAACCCCGGAGCGTGAAATTGCCCTTGCTACTGGCGCTGCTGATCGGCACACCGTCTTTGAAATGCCATTACTTCAGCCGATTATGTGGCTTCTGCTGCAGATAGTCAGGCGTTTGCCAATACAAAGGAGCAAGGAAAAGATTTATCGAATGCTTGTGGCAGCTGGTAATCCGAATTATTACACGCCCGATGAGTACCTTGCGGTGGCATTACTCTGGGGGTGCATAATCGCGATTGTTTTAGAGATTTTTAATGTGATATTTTCACTGGGGATTATCTTTCCCATATTTGGATTTCTCGCCGGCTTTGCCGGTACGATATATCGCTTGCATGATCAAGCCGCTAAGCGGGTCAGGCAAATTAATAAGCGCCTACCCTATACGCTTGATCTGATTGCTCTTGCGATGGGTGCTGGTGCGACCTTTTCCGAAGCCGTCAAGACCCTCGTGACTGAAGATCCTGATCATCCCGTCAATGTCGAGTTTGCGACCGTCCTTGCTGATGTGGAATTGGGCACCACCCGAGAGCAGGCATTGAAGAACCTGGCTGAACGCATCCCGTTGGAATCGCTTCGTGCTATAGTGGCTGCCATAATTCAGGCGGAAAGTTTGGGTACGCCGTTATCGAACGTTCTAAAGCAACAGGCGGACTTGATGCGCCTCCAGCGATCCGTTCGGGCTGAGAAACTTGCAG
>JAGHBS010000024.1 GCA_021160865.1 Planctomycetota bacterium
ATGATACCCTGCTTCTCGGAGCAACTTACATCTCCGAGGTGAACGAGAAGCCAGGATGAACCTTGGAAAATTACTCATTGACATTATCCTGTCTTCCATTTTCCTGATGGTGTTCTTAATACAAAACTGCACGAATGGTTTCGATTACTTTTTCAGGCTCGATTAGTTGCATGCAGGTGGCAAATCCACCTTCCACCGCAACATGCGGGCAAGTTCGCTTCAGGCAACCCTGGCAGGGGATATCGGCTGAAATTGCCCTTGACCTATCACCATACGGGCCAGTCTTTTCTACTCGTGTCGGGCCGATTAAAGTTATAGCAGGTACCCCAACGGCAGGGGCGATGAAATTGGCTGCCGAATCACAACAAACTACAACTGCCGATGACCCGATAATCCCTGCCGCCTCAGCAGGAGTCGTTTTACCTGTTGTATCAATAACTCTCCCAGCTTCAATCGCAGATGCAATCTCAACAGAACGCTGAACATCTTCCGGCGAACCTATAAGCACGATGGGCAAATCCTTGACCAATTCCCCAACTACTTTTTGCCAATGGTGCGTGGGATATAACTTGCTTTCCCAGCGAGTCCCGTGGGCTATTACAATATATTGACGTTCGGAAAGGTTATTTTGTTCGAGAAATGACTTTACGAAAGTGAATATTTTTTCAGAAAAATTCAGCTTAAAATCATCCCGTCGGACATCCACTCCCAGCGACCTTGCTAAAGTGATATTGCGGTCTATGGTATGGGTTGCCTTTGGCTTGAAAGGATGAGTATAAAATAGCCTTGCCAGTTCACGTGTATCAGCAAATCCTGCTCGGAGGCTTGCACCTGTCATATAGGAGAAAAATCCACTTCGGAAAAGTCCCTGCAGGTCAATGACCCAATCGAATTTTTTTGCCTTCAATTGATTGCAAAACTCGCAGAAATCTATCGTAGGCTGCCACTCCCTACAAATCTTGCCAAATCTTCGTCGCTCGAGAGGGATTATCTCATCAAGGTCATCCTCTCCTTCAAGAATATCAGCAAAACCTGCATTAACCAGCCAGGCGATATGGGCACAGGGAAAGGCTCGCCGCAATCCATGCAAGACAGGAAGGGCTGATATAACATCACCGAGACTCGACGGCTTGATGATAAGAATCTTTTCAGGAAAGGGTAATTCATCCATGTAAGCAATCACCGATTCATTCTCCGCTGACGCTTTTGCTTCTTTTGGCGTGATGCAATCTGTTTGCGAATCTTCCTTTCCGACCATCGTTCCAGTACTCGCCAATAAGGCTTGAAGTTTATCCTTCCAACGCCCGGTCTGCGCAGGTATCCCAAAAGCATTCTAAGCCGACCAGCATGATTGACCACCGGGCATTCCAGCAATGAAACATTGAGCCTCATCAATCCTCGGAATTGCATTCGGCTGGTAACTCGCATCACCTTTTTGACGCCGTCAAGGTCAACGAGGATAAGTTGAGGTGGCTGAGCCATCGCTCCATTCCAATGCACCAGGACATTAGAAGCCTTTAAATCCCGATGTGCAAATTTTTCCTCGTGTAGCCGCCTGAGCAATCTGCCCAATTGCCAAAGCACCTGCTGAGCTAATCTCTTCCGGGCTGATTCCGGCAAATTTACGGAAACTTCTCCATTGTTTGAATCTTTCAGATACCGATTGAGAAATTTGTTGAGATGGAGTCCTTCAACCTGCTCGGTAATCAGGATTGAATCAGTCAGGAATCCCCATCGTCTCCTTTCTATTGCCGCCAGAGGTAAGGCTGTATGAATATGCCTGCCCAGAAGTGCATGGCCAAGATAAAATGCCCTGAATGCACGGGAACGTCGGAACAAATCAAAAAACAGTCGAACAAATCGCTTTCGACGTGCTCGCTTGATAAAGACTCGCAAATTGACATCACCAAGCCGAAGTGTCCGTCGCACGACCAGGCTACTGGCTGAATCCTTCACTACTTCCACATCATCGCCTGTAAAGAGCGATTCGGGATTATCTAAAACCTTCCGCCAATCCTCCACCGTGAAGACATGATGGTACGCCACTGAACCTGGAACATATCGTTTCGACGCCAGTACAACATGTCCGCGATACCCTGAAACCGAGATAGGTGCAAAATAACGATTGGTCTTAAAAATTCTCCTATCCCGCTGAGCATTAAGTCGGCGTCGATGAGACCGCGCCAGCATCTCTATCAATTCAACCCATCCCCGAAGGCTTCCACCTGCTCCACTGGCCTGGAGATAGTGCTTGAGGAATCGAAGTTGCTCAGTTCGGCTAAGCCAGTATCGTCGATCTTGATAAAGTTGGGCTAAATTGGCTGCCTTACTTCGGCGGGAAAGATGACGACGATACCGCATCCGATGAAGGTCCATAATTACCAAGCCTTCAAAGCCCCCATTATTATCGGCATTATCATTGCGATGTTCCCCTGCGGCATCTCTACTTGGCAAACGGATGAGGATATTTCCACAATGAGGGTCCCGATGTATCACCCCGCAGGCGTGCATCCGACCGATGTGCTTGGCTAATGCAATGTTAGCCGCACGGATAGCAGTATAATTACCCTTCGCCAATTGCTCCTCGAACCATTTATCAGCAGGTACCGACGGTTCGATTGCTTCCATAATCAACCAATCCGAACCGTTTCGGCAATATCTTGCCAGTACCTTCGGGACAGGAATACCCTTCTGTAAAAGGTATTCACCGAATCGCATCTCGTTGCGTGAATCGGAAAGCCTCAAAAGCCGCTGCAAACGATGTATCAATGTCGGGCTATGAAACTTCTTTAGGTAAAATACCCTAATGCCTGTCTGATCTGTCTGACATTGACAACGATATATGCTTCGCGAGATGCCCTGCTTGACGAGTGTGCATTTGAGGGAACTTTGTCCGTTCGTTTCCGATAAAATAGGCCCAAGCAAGCGATGGGCATCTGCATCAAGATATCTAATTGCCTCGACGTTGAACTGACCAACAACTTCGTCAAGTCCCACAGCAGTATTGACCTTATCGTCCTTTACCATTTCGAGGTTATTATACATATTAGCCTTGTATGATTCTGCCCCTATTCAGGATTGCACTTTCAAATCCGAACAATGCAATACGATAATCACAAGCGATTCTCCTAAACCAGTACCCCTCATCGCGACTTGGCAAAACATGCCAATAATTCCTTACCAGCAAGACCTATTCTTTTAGCAAAGGACTTATCCTCGATTAACTTCATCATTGCTTGTGCAATATGGCGGGGATTATCAACCTTCACTAAAAGAGCATTCTGACCATCCCGAAACCAATATCGGCTCATCGGCGTATCAGGTAGTACCAGCGGTATCCCTTCCGACAAAGCAGATAGCATCACAGGAGGAAACCGAACCTTTGCTACCTTCTCGTCGGCATTTTTTACTGGTGAAGAACATGGCTGGAGGAACAATGCAATATCCGCAATCTTCAGCCCTACGGGGATTATTTTCTCGACAGGCAGCAAATGGACAATCTGACCAAAACCGCCTCTATCAGCAAACCTGAAGACGTCTCTGGCGGCTTGACCTGTATCGGGAATAATCAATTGCACGGGAAAATCCGCAATCTTTAAAATAGCAGCAGCCCATACAGCGAAGCGATGTCCACTATTACGATGAACATGGTCGGGAGCGACAATAATCGTCTCGCCTTCAGGTAAACTAAAACCCCACAAGTCCTGCTGAGTAGATGCGTCAGAAAATTTAGACAATTTGGATTTGCTCTTTCTCTCCATTTAGAAACATCTATTATTGAGATAAATTCATACCCTCATTTTCTCTCATTCTGGAGCGCAACACATAATGGGTAGAAAACAAATCGCAAACCTTCTCGGCAAGGTCATCAGCAAGTTTATTTGCCAGTTCAATGCCGTAGGATTCAGATGCATTATCTGTTTGGGGCTCGACAACTTTTAGCGGATACCCCCCTGATTCATCCGGCCAGATTCTGCCCTTCTTAACGTCTACCACCTTGACCGCACATGATATTCGCCCCCGCCAGAGCGTATCAACGGGACTATCCTTGAGTGAAAAATGATCTATCGAGACGTATATAACAATATCCGCACCGGTCAATTCACCTATCTTCGGTATCGATAAGATATTGAAATCGTCACGATTGTTCTCCAATTCCACCAACCTATCATAATCGGCTACCTTGGTGATGACTTTGCGTTCAATAAGGATATTAGCAATCTTCTTTGCCAATCTTCGCTTGATTGGTGGATAGCTAACAGGGTTTTGAAAATCATCAGGAAATATCAACACGATCTTATCCTTGGGCAAGACGAATTTGGGAGGAACCTTCTCCTTGGGAAACATTTTTTCTAAAACGGCAGGTATTATCTGACAGCCCGAAGAAAAAATCAGACAAAGTACGGAAAAACCTATCAGTATTGTCTTATTTACTTTCATCTGCTTCCTTGGGAACCTTGTAATCATAGAACTTCTTTACCAATTCGGTAGCAAACAGTCTTTCAGTTTGTACACGGATGGCTCGCTCATTCTCAGCAGGCACTCCGAGGGTAGATTGCTGGGGATATTGAACGCTAATAGGCTCGCCCCGCCAGACGGGATTTGCCCCATCAGTAGAGGATAATCCTACCTGATAAACGCTTACATCAGCCTTTATCCTTCCTCTTACTAAATAAACGCTGCCTCGCTCACGTGTGGAGAATTCCATCAATGATATTAAAAGCACATAATCACAATCGAAAACCTCGCAAAGTTTCTCAGGTGGCATGATGTCCCATCGGGGATTTTCACTCTGGTAGCGAATAACAGCTCGGGGGTCAATTATCCTGACACCTTTGATGTGCCTGCGCATCTCAGCTGCTACCACATCACATAATTCAAGCTGAACGGTTGGATAGTCGACCTGCGTCTCCAAATCTGCATAAACAACCACTGCTACAGATTTACCCTTGAGCCCGCTGAACTCTGCCTTGATGGTCTTCATCCTGCTTGCAGGGGCAAAAACATAAGAGACCCAATTAATAAGCCCGCAGCCACTGATGGAAATCGCTACTACCAATACACAAATTGTCATAACCTTTCGCACAATAACCTCAAACCTCCCCTGCAATGTTGCTTTTTCATACTGGAAGCGTACCACTAACGACGCCCCATATCAATTTAACTATCCAACCACCAAATAAGCCGATTAAACCACCAGCCAACCACCAATCTATCCTGCCTAATCGATTCAACACAACCTTACCGATGAACAATTCGATTGCACCTGCCACCGAGAGTATGATTAATGCAAAGAAAACGATTACGCCAAATAGATGACTTCTACAAGCAAGGAAAAACTCACCATGAACCATCGCTGAAATTGATGTAGTCAACCCACAGGTCGGGCAGGGATAGCCCGTCCGTTCAAGGAATGAGCATGGTGGCAGACCCATCTGCTCATGCGTTCCATAACCAGCCTTTGCAGGCACCAGCCAGGCCATCATCGTCAATATCATGATACAGGCAACCAGAACCACAAGCCCACGGATTCTTATTGGTACATTGACACCCTGCTGGCTTGTCTCTCTGAGCGATACGCTCTGCTGAAATAGAGATTTATTCTGCATCATTTGTAAATCATCTTTCCATGGCGGAGAAATCTCAACCTTCGATACTAAACTAATGACTATAGTAAGGTTTTCCAAAGGCTGCGGTCAATACAAACCAAAATGCCTCAATCATCGAGCATTTATTACTTACCATTGGCTCTGATGGTGAAAATATCGTTGACATCTGCCTATCCTGATGTAAACTATCATATACCTGTTGAAAGATGGGTAAATTCTGCAGGGCAGGTCGTATCATAGTAGCGCTAAGTGCCCTATATTTTCAGGGCTTGAAATAATACCCGCAGTTAACAAACGACATCGATAGTTAATCAAAATAGTTACCCGGTGGTGTAATTGGTAACACACGAGGTTTTGGTCCTCGCGTTCCAGGTTCGAGTCCTGGCCGGGTAGATTTGTGATATTTTGCTACTTGTATTTTGTATCAATATAAAATTAGCAAAGGGATAAAT
>JAGHBS010000237.1 GCA_021160865.1 Planctomycetota bacterium
AACATCCCCGGGCTTGAGCGGGCTGAGGTTATCCGCTGGGGCTATGCGATTGAGTACGATTTTGCCGATCCACGGGAATTGAAGCTGACGCTTGAAAGCAAGAAAATCTCAGGTTTGTTCCTTGCCGGTCAGGTCAACGGTACCACTGGCTACGAGGAAGCAGCAGGTCAGGGATTGATTGCCGGCGTCAATGCCGTTAGGTATCTTCGCAAGGAAGAGCCTTTGATTCTCAGGCGTGATCAAGCCTACATCGGGGTGATGATAGACGACCTTGTTACCAAGGGTGTCCTCGAGCCATATCGAATGTTCACCAGCAGGGCAGAGTACCGCCTTATCCTCCGTGCTGACAATGCCGATCGCCGATTGACGCCAATCGGCAGGCAAATCGGTTTGGTGGATGATATTCGGTGGTCGAAATTCACTGCGAAACTGCACGCTGGCAAGGTAATAGAACACTTACTCGGTAATATCCGTCTCGATGGAAAGACCCTTGCTGAGCATCTGGCGTCATCGAATGTATCAGCAGAAGAAATTATAAGCAGGGCTGGTGGCGAGGTAGCAGAACTTATGAATCAGCATCCTCAGGCAGGCCAGACGGTCGCTATCGATTGCAGATACGCAGGGTATATCACCAGGCAGGATACATCGGTAGCCCGACTTACCCAGCTGGAGGATGTGAAGATACCCGAATGGGTGAATTACTCTGCAGTTCCACACCTCCGTGCTGAAGCCAGGGAACGTCTCCAGGCTATCCGCCCAATGACGCTGGGTCAGGCGCTCCGAATAAGCGGGATTACCCCTGCCGACATCACCGTTTTGATGATATATCTAAAAACCGTATCCCAGAACCAATCTTCACTTAAGCAGATGTAGGCGAGGAGAAATCAAAGATTGTTAAGATGGGTAAAATTCTTGAGGGAAGATTTTGTGGAAAAACTGGTTGTTTCTTAATCATAATGCAATGGATGTTATATATCCCTTTTAGGAATAAGCAGTTATGCATTTTGCGACGAGGATGATTGTTTGAAGATTTTTCAAAGAAAATGCCGATATCCTTGTATGAAGTGATAACTTTGGTCAAGGCGGCATCGGAAGCCGCTCGTCAAGATGGTGTAGAAAGACTTTGTTATCGCTCTATAGCGTACGTGCCCACCATAGGATACCACGGAAGGTATTTTCAGAAGTATATGATATGTACGCGCGCTAAGGCGTAGCCAGAGATAAGTATGGGGTCCAAGATGGAAGATATTGCCAAAGTCATGAATGCCTCTTTAACTTCATCAGGCGAATGTGGAGAAACCACGGTGATGGTTAAAAATCTCAAAAAGCGCCGCAGCATTAGAACGACAAAGTCTAAATCTCACTTGCGTGGTTCAGACCTTCGGCAGATATCGACAGATGAAATGATGCGATGGGTAAGAAAGGCACGTCGGCTTCCTGCCGTTCGTAAAGACCTCGTAGAGAGAATCAGACGTGAGATAGCTGATGGCGTATATGAAACACCTGAAAAACTCGCATTAGCCATTGAACGCTTGATTCAAGAGGAATTCGAGTGATTCCTTCCCTGCCTGATGAGGGGTGGTCATTTAAATCCTATTAGGATTTAATCCTTCGAGATATTTATGCCATTTTATCCAATCGTGGGGTTTGTTTATTCAGTCTATTGGTAGATAGCGTGATTTATGTCCTTCGATTTGCTGCGAATTTCCCGTCAGGTTGTTGAATTATTAGACCTTTTATGGCCAGGATAGTCATCGTCGCTGATACTTCCCCAGCCGATAATCTTGATCGGCGGATGAGTTCGTCAAGCGATAGTTCATCAGTGGATAGATGCTTTAACAAGGCTGCTTCCTTTTCATTTAGGGCGATATTCCTGGCGGGTGATTCGATTATCGGGCCTTGTTCGGTAATCACCTCGCCGAGGTGGTCGAGATTTTCCAGTATGTCTTCAAGGCGTGAAACCAGAGCGGCAGAACCTTTGGCAATAAGCGCATTTGTTCCACTGCTGAAGGGTGAATCGACCTTGCCTGGTATTGCAAAGACTTCCTTTCCTTGTTCCAGTGCCAATTTTGCCGTAATGAGAGCGCCGCTTCGAGTAGATGCTTCAACGACGAGTACCCCCAGGGCGAGTCCTGCAATTATCCGATTGCGTTTAGGAAAGTTCTGCCCCTTGACGCCGATTGACATAGGTAATTCACTTATAATTGCCCCTTTGTCCTGCGAAACGATTTCGTCGAATAGTTTCTTATTTTCAGGTGGGTAAGTTTTTGCCAATCCACAGCCCATTACAGCGATGGTTCTTCCGCCAGCGGCTAATGCACCACGATGAGCAGCAGCATCAATTCCACGAGCACCGCCTGATACGATGGTGAACCCTGCTCGGACAAGTAATGAGGCGAATCGTCCAGATTGCTCAAGTCCGTAATGTGAGCATCGTCGGGCACCCACGATTGCCAGGGCAACTGTATCGTTCTGTTCAAGCTGACCTCGAACGTACAACACCGGCGGGGGATCATATATCCTCTTCAACGCAGCTGGGTAATCGGCATCCTCGATGCAGAGAATTTGCACCTCGTATTTTTCAGCCAGTGCTAATTCTTTTTCGACATCGTCATCACTAATGGAGGTAATTGCGTGGGCTAATTTGGGACCGATACCGTCGATTTGCTGCAGTTGATTCGCATTGGATTTAAAAATTTCCTCGACGCTGCCGAAGTGTTCGATTAATTGATTGGTTCTGACTGCCCCGATGCCATCAGCCAGGTTTAATCGAATGTAGTTTCGTCGGCGTTGCTGAGGGTCTTCCATTAAGACTGCTTTCGTTCTTGTGATGCCAGTTTTATCAGCATTCTCTTGAATCCCAGTAGCATCGGGCTTGCAATGCCGATTGAGGAGTAAGTACCGATGATTATTCCAACCAACAATGCATAGGTGAAGGCGTGGATACCTGCCCCACCCCAGATATACATGATAACCACGGCGATAAGCGTGGTAGCACTGGTCAGCAATGTTCGGCTGAGGGTTTGGTTTATTGATCGGTTGATAATCGGCTCGTTAATCTTTGTCAACTTGCCGCGGTTTTCCCGGATACGGTCGAACACAACAATAGTGTCGTTGACCGAATAACCTACAATCGTAAGGAACGCCGATACCACGACCATGTCAATTTTGAATGGCTGAATTAGCAAAAATTTACCTATGGTGGTATGACTAATAAAAGCAGCCAATCCAACAAGTCCCACGCTGATAATAACATCGTGGATCAGGCAGAGCACCGCGGCTGTACCCCATCGCCATGAGCCGAAACGCAACCACAGATACAGGATTATAGCAAGCCAGCTTATCACGAATGCTATAATTGCCCTGCTTTGAGTCTGACTGGCAATAGCAGGGTCGAATTGAGTGACCGATTCGAGCGATTCAGTCCTCTTGAGCGATTCACTCAAAAGATACCACTCATTGGCAGCGAATTTCTTTAATTGTTCAGGCTGGCCGGCAAAATCGTTGGACGGGTCGCGTACGAGAACTGCCAATGTCTTAAATCCACGTCCCGAAGGATCTGCCTTGAGGCCGATTACTGTGGTTCGATTGAATTGATATTCGGCAAAATCGGGCTGAAGTCGCATCGTTTGAATGCGCTGGGCTAATTCCTTCTCAGTAAGGGCAGGATTTACATCAATGACGAACATCACCCCGCCGACGGCATCGAGGAACTTCGCCCGTAAATCTGCTGGTACTTGCTGAGCCGCTTTAATCGTTATATGTGTGGCAATGGGTTTACCTTCGCTTTTAATATCAGCCGATAATGCAGGTGAAATAATCTCCGGGGATACTCGTTTGAAATTGATACTCTGATGCATCTCCAGGGCATCACCAAAGGTATCCATTACTATCTTGCGTAGCAGGGTAATATCAGCCACGGTGGTGGATACCTGGTAATTCCGTTCGGGCAGGCCGATAGTAAGTTCAGCACGGGTTAATTTGCCGTCACCATTCTTATCGATCCTCTTGAATAGTGCCTTTTGACCTCCTTTGCTTATCCATTCTTGTAGTGTAATAAACCTGTCAGCATTTGTATCAAAGGTATCGATTGCTTCGTCGGCTTTATGACGATTGATAAGGGTTTCGACTTTCAAACTAGCAGCCAATTTTTTGAGTTTTTTCACCTGGGCAGGGTCTTTTGTCTGTTTTTCCAATTTTTCCACTTCACGTTTTAGCGCCTGTTCAATTCTCATTCGTGGTGCAGCTGGATTACCCTCACCAGGGATCATCACCCCTTGTTTGAACTTGAACACCGCTCGTGTTCCGCTGCTAAAGTCGATTCCAAGTATATCGGCGCCCTGATTAATTACAGCAAGGAGTCCGACGGCAGCCAAAATGGCTGATCCCATCAGGAAAACTCTTCGTTTTCTCATCCATTCAATCACAGGTGTGCCGATAAACGCCAGCGTAGGTACACGCTTCTTGATTACACCAATTTCAATGAGCAACTCGAATATCCATCGTGTAACTAAAAGGGAGGTGAACATACTAAAGACGATACCGAAGCCAAGCGTCAGGGCGAAGCCTCGAATTTCTTCGGTCGCTACCAATCCGAGGATGATACAGGTAACAAGCGTTGTAACATTACTGTCAATGATTGCTCTTGCAGCATTGGAGTAAGCGTTTTTTATTGCCATTCGTATGGATTGGGTTTTCCTCTGCTCTTCTCGGAGCCGTTCAAAGATAAGCACATTGGCATCGACAGCCATACCAATAGTCAGTACAATTCCAGCAATTCCTGGCAGGGTGAAGACCGCCTGGATAAAACTCATCGCTCCGAGGACAAGAACAAGGTTCAATAATAATGCAACGTTGGCAATTGCACCTGCTCCGAGGTAATAGAAAATCATGAAGACTGCTACGGCAATAAATGCCCAGATAGCCGCTCGGACGCCTGCCTCACGATTGTCCTTTCCCATGGATGGGCCGACGGTCTTTTCGCTTACGGGGTTGGGATTGACCGTTCCTTCCAGCACACCGGCGTTGAGGATTCTAACAAGTTCATCTACCTCCTTGGGTGTAAAATCACCTCTAATAATACCCCGATCGTATATAACGTCCTCAATAATCGGAGCAGAATACACTTCATTGTCCAGCAAGATAGCCATAAATTGCTTCTTGTGGGTGGCTGTCATCGTACCCATGAGTTTTGCCCCGCGCGTATCGAGAGTAAATCCAACAGCAGGTCTTCCTAAGTTGTCCGAGGTGGGATATGCTTCTTTCAATGCCCAGGATTTCTTTCCGGGTTCGTGAGTCATAGTGAACCCTTCCTGGTTGTATAGCAGGAGGTATTTCCTCCCTGCGTATCTTCCGATGATTAGATTGGGGGAGAGCTTCTCACATCCCTCATGGATGGGAAACCAGAGATATGGTTCGTTTCGTGCCCTGCCTACTAATGGTCCATACTCTGCCAGTTCATTGAGGTATTTTTGCAGGAGTGTCTGGCTAATGGCTGGTGCGAATGCTGAACCCGGCAGCGTCGGGGCAATGCGAAAATCAAGCACGCCTGCATGAGCGAAGATACGCTTCAGATCGGCAGGGTCATCAAGACCAGTCCGTAATTCTGTCCATTTCTCATAGGCGGATACTACTGCTTGTATCTCGTTCCATCTTTCGGGGTGTTGTTTACGTAAGCGATCGAGTTGTTTTCGATAGGCTTGACGCTTTGCCTTGACCTTCTTTGCAGGTAGAACCTTGGCTTCTCGTTTCGGTAGATAAAGTCGAAGTATGTTCCCCAGTTGCTTGACGTTGACATTCAGGGCAAAGAGTTGATGGACTGCTTCATCGTAGGCATCTTCTGCATCATCACAGCGGGCTTGAGACTTTTTGATCTCATCAATAGATGCTTGCCCGGAGAGTTCAAGTTGTTTGAGTGCCTCTCTGGCAGCAAGTAATGCATCGTGAGTTTTGGCAACTTTCCATAATGCTTCAAAGCGTTTTTTATCTCCCCCGCTGATTTGCTCTATTAGTTTTGCACGGGCTTGGCCAGTAAGTGTGATAACACGGCTCAATTCGCTTCGACGAATATTACCCTGCTCCAGCCTATCGAGAGCATCGAGATATTCTTGTTTAGCACGCCTGGCTTCTTCTGAGCCCAGAGGCATGCGGACTTCAAAGCGGTCTCGTCCGATTGGGCGCCATTCAAGGGCACTGGTACCGGTTGGATCAACTCGCTCTTTAAGGCGCGCTATGACCTTTTCAACAAGATTGGGGATTTCTCGACCCCTTGAGCGAATTTCGAAGATGAGAATATGTCCGCCCTTGAGATCGATACCCTGTCGCAGACCATACGCCCAAATAGACAGGACGCTCAGGATTATCACGATTGCAACAAACGCAAATTTCCATCCCAAGTTCTTCGGCTGCATGATTACCTCTTCTACTTTTACCGCTTTTAGTTAGACTATCTATTTTGGAATAATTCGTATGTATTTACT
>JAGHBS010000082.1 GCA_021160865.1 Planctomycetota bacterium
ATATAAACTTACATTTCACAAGCCGTGGGATGTAAGCGTTATCATCGCTGGAAGGGGGGTGCCTGATGAGCAGAAACGAGGCGATCGCCTCGTGGTGAAGTTGAGTGATGTTTCAATGGAATTACCGCCTCATGAAGGTGGATTAAAATTTGTCAATGTTTCTGGTGAAGTAGTTTTCGATTCCAAAGGCGTTGAGATAAAAGACCTCTCTGGCAGGATTGCAGGGGCAGAAACGGCAAGATTTACATTTTCAGGAAGATATGAGGGATACGAGCCGGATAGTCCATTTCAAACACACCTGACTGCAACGAATATCTCCTTACCCGTGGGGAAAGAAACGGTAGGAGTCTTAGGTGATACCTTTCAGATGCTCTATAACTATATTAATCCAGCAGGTATGCTGGACGTTGCTACAACTCTCAAGCGTCAAAAACATGGCACCGTACAGGCAGAGGGACAAATTGACTTAAAGAAGGCTTCCTTCCGCCTGCCATACTGTCCGATCCGCATAAACGACGTTTCAGGCAAAATTATTCTCAAGCCCGGTCAACTTTATCTAAGAGATCTTCGCGGTCGCTATAATCAATCAGATGTAAGTATATCGGGAAGAGTTTTTGGCCCGATGGATCGCCCTTCCTACGACGTGAGTATTAATATCCAGGACTTTCCCCTCACCGCGGACGTCCGCAAGGTACTTCCCAAAGGCGCACAAATGGCGTGGGACGAACTTTCACCCCGTGGTTTAGCAGGGCTTAGTATTCGTGCAGAACGTAAAAGCCAATCAGATAGGACAAGCGTGACTATTACAATTGACTTAGACGGCAGGGCATCATTTGAATATGCAGGTTTTCCCTATCGACTCTATGGGGTCAGCGGTCGAGTAGTTATCACACCTGAGAAGGCTTATTTCAAATCGCTTCGTGCTAATGCTGGTCAGATGCAGTGCGTCTTTAGTGGAACAATCTGCCGGCGGAAGGGATGTAAGGATTTCAGGGTAGATATCCATAACGTAAGCGATCTTCCCCTCGATTTGAAACTTTACAATGCCTTGCCCAAGAGCGTTAAGTCAGCATATCGAGCATGTCGGCTTACCGGTAGGGCTGATATTGCAAACGGTGCAGTTTGGCGAGGGGAGGATGGCGTATTCAAGGTCAATATCCCAATGGTTATAAAGTCTGCCTCAATTCAGCATGAGCAGATTCCGTATCGGCTTGAACGAGTCAATGGAGAAGTGCGGATAACCCAGCAGGGTGTGATTATCCGCCGTATTGTCGGTTGGCATGGCAGGGCTAATATTGGTATCACGGGAAAAGTATTGTTTCAGAACAACCAGCGGCAGGTAGCCTTGGATATCGAGGCGACTAACCTGCCATTGGATTTTGCCCTCTACAAAGCCCTTTTGCCTGAAATGAAGCCGGTGTGGAAATTACTCGCTCCCGCAGGTGCTGCTAATATTTCCCTGACTTTTAATACTGTCATCCCGACTGCTGTAAAACCATCTGGCAAGAAGGCTAAATCAAATTATCGCCTGGAGATTCACCCTCGAGAAGCAAGATTCAAATACAAATATTTTCCGTATGAGTTGCAAAATGTCTCGGGTAAGGTCATTTTCACGCCAGGTAAGGTGGTGTTGAATCCTATCACCGCAATAGCCGGTGATGGGAAAGTTATAGTCAATGGTACAATTTCTATAAAAGAGCCGGGGGCATCAGCCCGTTTAAACATCCACACTGATTGGATTCGTCTTGACGAAAAACTTATATCTGCTTTGCCAGCAGGAATGGTAGATGTGCTGAAGATCCGCCCCGGTGGGAAGGTATCGTTAGATATAAAGACGCTAAAACTCCAACGGTCGAATGCTTCTAAGGTAGCCGTCAGCAGTAAACCCATCAGAAAACCGTTAGCGTGGAGCTGGTCGGGCAAGATTTCCCTTGATGATGTTGCGATGAACATTCCTGCTGAGGTAAAACACGTAAGGGGTGTTATTGATGGAAAAATGGCTTGTGAGGGAGCAAATAAGACGCTATCTGCTGATGCAAAGATATTTCTCAAAACGGCTATGGTGGGTGAGCATCATTTCAGGGATATTGCAGGGAGATTGAAGAAGGATTCTACCTCATCGGTGCTTCGCATCGAGAAGATTTCTGCAAAGGCATTTGGGGGGCGTGTGGAAGGATTTGCCGAAGTAAACTTTGCTGGACGAGGCAAGTACGGCGTTTCTCTTTCTGTCGAGGATGTTGACCTTGCTGAATTTTTCCGCCCGGGGATGCATAGTTCAGCTGGGCATCGCGATATAAAGGGTACTCTTGCAGGGAACATTCAGATGACTATGACGATAGGTCAGCCTGCTTCCTGCCGGGCTGTCGGCCGATTGCATATTAGCAGGGCAAAAATATATAAACTCCCTATCCTGCTGGGGTGGCTTAACGTTATTTACCTATCATTACCAGGCGATTCAGCCTTTCATACTGGCGAGGTAAGATATTTTCTCAAGGGAGATACTCTTATTTTCCGAGAGATTTATTTACAGGGATCAGCCCTTTCCTTACTCGGGGCAGGAACGATGGATATGAAAACCAAAAGGTTGAATCTCACATTCCTTACCGCTCCACCGAGAAAACTGCCTCGATTATCAGCCCTGAGTGAAGTAATAAAAGGAATTTCAAGCCAATTGATGACTGTAAGGGTAACTGGTACACTTTCAAAACCATATTTTAAGACACAAGCATTGAGGGATATGGAAACAACATTGCGGGAACTAATGGAACCCGGCGCGGAAATGAATAAAAAGTAAGACGTATGGGAGAAAATCATGGGGAAGGTGAAAATTGGTATTATCGGTGGCAGTGGATTGGGTGATGCATTGGGGGTTTTCTCGGAAGGCAAATCCGTCAAGGTGGATACCCCCTTTGGTGAATGCTCCGATGAAATTATTGAAGCGAGCTGGAAGGGATGGGATATAGCCCTGTTAAATCGGCACGGCCCGGGGCATGTGCTGAACCCATCGATGGTTAATTATCGTGCAAACATTTATGCCCTCAAGGCAGTCGGATGCACACATATAATTGCCTCAGGTGCGGTCGGTTCGTTGCGAGAGCATATCAGGCCGAAGGATTTAGTAATTCCAGATCAGGTTATAGATAAAACCTACCGTCGCATCGGAAGTTTTTTTGATGAATATTTTGCTGCCCATGTGGAATTTGCTGCGCCGTTTTGTCCTGTACTTCGTAAGCATCTGCTTAATTGTGCCGATGTGGTAAATACTTCTGTTCATGATGGTGGTACATACGTTTGTATGGAAGGACCTGCATTTTCCACACGGGCTGAAAGTGAGATGCACCGTCTTTGGGGCGGAGACCTTATCGGTATGACCTGCATGCCCGAAGCCAAACTCGCCCGTGAGGCTGAGATTGCCTATGCCTTAGTTGCCCTGGTGAGCGATTACGATTGTTGGCAGCCTCATCCTTCCGAGCTTGATAAGCACGCCCTGCTAAAGGAGATCATCGGGAATCTCACTGACGCAACTGCCAATGCAATCTCCTTGATAAAGGCAGCAATTGAGCGTTTTGGAGAAATTGCAGATATTCCTTCTCCTGCTCATTCGGCATTGAGTCTGGCGATATGGACGGATAAGACGAAGATTTCTCCTGAGGCTAAAAAGAAACTTGGTGTGCTTGTCGAAAAATACCTTTAATTGATTTTCCCACAGCACAGATAAGCCGCTGCCAAAAGCGATGAGAGAAAACTTTTTGTGATTTAATTTGAAATATCCCCATTAATCCCTATACTGACGAAAACTTTGTTTAGATTCTAACAGGAGTGAATACCAAGCGAAATACCCTGAAGCAGGATAGAAGATTATGTTTCACAGGGACTTGTAGTATTGCTCAAGTGCCCGTACAGATTGAACCGATGCCTATGTATGTAGGGAAACCCTAAGCTATAGGGAATTAGCAAGGTAAACCAATTAGAAATTATTAGTTGGATTATAAGTAATGATGAAGAATAGATTTTTCTGCTTCACGAATAGGCGTGCGAGGATAATCGTCGGACTATTGTTGGTAGGAATGTTTACCGTTCAATGTACCCGTTCCCATGCTATCCGCGAGCAATCACCGGTAATGGCAATATCCGGCGAGATTGTCGGAAGTATTGGATCGGAACAGCAACGAAAGATTGAACAATTAGCCAAGACGGACCATATCAAGCTTTTGAGACAGGCTCTGGAGAATTGTCGGAACAATTACCGTGATTATACGTGCGTTTTCGTCAAGCAGGAGCGGATTCATGGGGTACTGAAACCCCAGCAGGAGATGGAAGTGAAATTTCTCGACGAGCCTTTTTCTGTGTCAATGCGATGGATAAAGAATGCCCCAACAGCTGAACGCATTCTGTTTGTCAGGGGAAAGTACAACAATATGATGCTCGTTAAACCTAAGGGTTTCCTCGGTAACCTCCTTGGCGTTGTTCGACGAGCACCTGACAGCCCCGATGTAATGGCAAATACACTCAAGCCAATCACAGACTTTGGGTTTGAAAATATGATTAAAAATCTGCTGAGGACCTATAAATTAGCCGCCAGCAGACATGAGGGCGTAAGTAAGTTTGCAGGTTATGCTCGCCTGGATGGTAGAAAAGTGCTCGTACTCAAGCGGGTGCTGCCTCCGAGGGAAGATTATCCTGCTAAGAATATTACGTGGTATCTTGACTTGGAATATTTCGTCCCGGTGGGCATCGAAGCAACCGATTGGAATAATAATCTCATCTACTCATATTTTTACAAGAATATTAGATTCAACGTCGGGTTGACCCCTGAAGATTTCACTCCCCAAGCAAACGGTATGAATCTCAAGAGAAAATAATCATTCTTTTCCGCTGGGGAAGGGTAGGCCTCGCCTATTATTTAGCGAGTGGATAAATCGTTATAGGTACTTGAGAAGTTATTCTCGCAATTCCACGTTCCAGTAGGCGGCATCGAGGAATTGTTTCCATGTAGCGTATTTTTCACCGGTTAGATGTATCTGTATTACGGGTGATCGTTTCGGCTTGACGGGCTTGGTGATTAATTTCATTCCTGCTTGTTGGGGAGTTCTGCCACCCTTGCGAACGTTGCATTCAACGCAGCAGCATACAACATTTTCCCACGTAGCCTTACCTCCCATGCTTCGGGGGATAACGTGGTCTATTGTCAATTCCGATGTCGGGAAGCGTCTGCCACAGTACTGACAGCGGTTTTGATCACGGGCATAGATGTTTCTTCGGGTAAACTTCACTTCGCTGCGTGGGATACGATCATACCTTAGCAGTCTGACAATCCACGGAACGGCTATTTCAAACTTGACACACCGTACCCACTGGTGCCGTTGACGGTCGAACTTCGCTCGCATCTGGCTAACTTCCCGCCAGGAATCGAAATCGTAAGAAAGGTATTCACCCCCCTCCACGCTTACCACCTCGGCAATCTTTTTGTAGAGTAAACCAAACGCCCTGCGTGCCGAGGTAATACACACTGCTGCATAGTGCTTGTTGAGCACCAGCACATTAGCATCGAGTGCACTTGTCGTAGCCGTAGCCATCTTCCTGGTGCGAACCTCCGTACATAAAAGTATAATACAAAACTACTTGATAGTCTATAAAGAAAATCCCTCCGTGGCAATGTAAATCTGCTTCGAGAAATAGGTATTCGGTTATTCTCGAAAATAGACTATATCCCGCCTTGTGGCGAAGGTGCCTTTCTCTCCTTTGACGATTTTACACGATACGGAAAGGCTCGGCCTTTCTGATAACGGGGAATTGCATTTATCGGTTGAAGGATACCTTTTCAAGTTTGATATAGGGATGCTGATAAGCCCATCGGAGCGTCAGATCCGTTGTTTGCAGTTCTAATTCGTTTTCGTTTTGCCTGAGTGCAATTCGGCTGACGGGATGAGTCGCGAAGACCGTAGCAAGCAACGCATGGTTAACAGCAGGGGTAGATATTACGATGACGTTATCAGGGCGATGGCTTGAAAGTTCCCTTTGTTCGAGTTTTACGTCGATTTGACAAGACCCTGCTGTGGCAAAGCGGAGCGGACTTCTTTGTCCGTGGATAGTTCCAGAACGACCGTTTCTATTCAGTTTGATATTTCCACGGCTATGCCAGGTGGCGGTTATCTCTTCGTTTATTGCGTTATGGATTTCGTCAAGGACGATAAGCATCTTGGTGCTGGATTTCTTTGGGAAGATTGGCATGACGATATGGCGATAAAACCTGACGTTTTCTCCCAGTGCTGCACCAGCGTGTCCTACGACCCAGCGGTATCTTTTAGCGTCCTCAGCTTGGATGATGCTGCCTGCTGAATCAATGCGCTGTTCCCTCTCGCCGATGGTGATGGTATTATGCGAGGCAGATCGAACTTCGTAGAAACCGTATCTACCTTCGGGTGAAAGATAACGGTGTGAAAAATCAGGACTTCCAGGTTCTGCTATTAGTATCTCGTTATTGAGTACTACCTGGATGGAGTTCATGTCGAGTTGTGCGTGATGGGCAGAGAGGTCGCCGGTCTTCAAGGCAACGAATAGCTGGGGATTAGGCCATTGATCAGCCATAGCTGCCCAGCCAATTTCGTGATAGACCTTCAGAGGTTCAAGGTTGGGTTTGGGTGAATATCTATGATTTACGGGACGAAATAGAAGTGCCAGCCCCATATCAGAATGCCCACCAGCGGAAACTGCTCGGCGAAAAGCGTACTGATCAAGCCACCAGGTGACTTCCTTGAGATTGTAATGCTTTGCAAACAGATAGAATACGCCCCAGGCAGTACTTGTGGGTCTATCACCAAAACTTACGGCTATTCCGTTGGGACTGAAATATATCGGGAACAATGCCGTTGTATCCATACCACGCTGTTCGAATATCCGTGTATCTGCTCTAATTCGCCTCATACCTTCGGCAAAGAGCAGGACATAACGCATCGCATAGCCCCAGTATCCCAAACCTTCATCCCATCCACCTTCGCGCCCCAGTGCGTTGAAAAAGTTTTTCAAACCCTTATTTACCTTATCTAAAACTACCTTTCCCTCGTCGTATTCATCTTCCAGCAATAGTCCTGCCAGTCCGACACCGCAGTTGATGACCGCATTCCAATTGTGATAGCAAGAATACCAGAAGGCATTAGAATCAATGGCTTGGAGGTAAGGGATAAGCCCCTTTTGCAAAATTGTGCGTTTGCAACGGTTGATATC
>JAGHBS010000274.1 GCA_021160865.1 Planctomycetota bacterium
ATCCTGGCGTGCACCAACGAAGGCGATTTGGTTCTCGATCCATTTGCAGGTTCAGGCACAACCTGCGTCGTTGCTGCTAAACTCAATAGGAGATATATCGGGATAGACATCTCGGAAAAATATGTTACTGAAGCAACTCGTCGAATTGCTTCAACCCTGCAGCAATATCCCTCAGCAAAAAGAGATAATAAACAGCTTGCTTGTCAAAAGGCAGATGCAGGACAAACGAAGTAGAATTCGCCACAACGAACACACAGAGGCGTTTATTTCTTTAATCGGATTTACCTACTCATCGGGGGCAAGTGAACTTTGCAGAGTTTTTGCGCAGTGAAGGTCTTGCCAGTGAGATAATCTGTGAACTCCACACGTACGGTAATCTCGTCGTGGGCAGGGGGCTTTTTCCATCGGCAATCAAAACGATAATGATATGTTAACCCCCCCGCCCTCCAATGTTTTGCTGCCTCTTTAACATCGTAGGCATATGCTATGAGCAAACGCTTCCCCGCCGAGGCTGCTAGGTCGAATAATTGTATCTTCACCTCACCGGCTGCCTTTATAACATCCCCATCGCGATCGATTGGACGAAGATACACTCGGATACCGTCATCACCGGCCTTTCCATCGAGATCCACCCCGCCGGTAAACCTCCCAAACTTAATACCAACGATGTGGAAGAGATTCTCAAGTCGCTTATCGCCGAGCCGTGTAAGTGTCCTAATCTGTCTTCTTTGTTTGGTGATGATGCTTTGCATCTGCTCGATTTGGGCTTTTAGTTTGCGATTTTCCCTCCGGCATCTTTGCAAATCAATCTGAGCTGCGGATTGTTGGGAAACGCTGCAACCTCCTGCCAAAGCAAGGACGCCTAACAGGACAAACCACACCCCACTATGAATCAAGGGGGGAATGTGTTTCATCCTGCTGGGGCTTTTCCGAAATCGGCATATTTTGGAGGATTCTATCTGCACAGCCATATTCGACAGCCTCTTTCGCATTGAGCCACTTGTTCCGGTCGCAATCTCGTTCGATCTGCTCGATGGACTGACCTGTATGTCGTGAGAAGATTTCATAAAGTCTTCTGCGCAAGCGGATAATCTCACGGGCTTCTATATCCAATTCAGTTGCTGGTCCGGTAAGCACGCCTCGGATAAGGGGCTGATGGATTAAAACTCGACTATTGGGCAAGATGAATCGTTTCCCCGGTGCCCCGGCAGCCATCAGTACCGCTCCCATCGAGGCAGCCATGCCTACGCAGAAGGTCGCTACCTCACAGCGGATAAATTGCATCGTATCATAAATCGCCAACCCTGCCGATATGCTCCCACCTGGTGAGTTTATGTAAAGACTTATATCTGCCTTAGGGTCTTCATTGGAAAGGAAAAGCAACTGTGCCACGACCAGATTGGCTAATTCATCGTCAATCTGACCTCCGACGAAGACAATGCGATCTTTCAACAGTCTGGAAAAGATATCGTAACTTCGCTCGCCTCGACCCGTCCGCTCAATAACGATGGGTACAAGGTGCTGATTTGCCTGAAGACTTGTAAGTAAGTCCTTCAGATCATCACGAACTGGCATACCGCTAATTGGAATTGATACCTTATCTTTACTCATTTTTTGTCTTCTTCTTCGCCTGGCTTGATGCCTCTACAATTTCATCGACAATACCATATTCCTTCGCTTCCAGGGGGGTCATATAACGGTCCCGTTCGGTTTCAGCTTCAATTTGCTCGACGCTCTTACCGGTGTGCTTGGCAAGGATTTCATTTAACGTTCGCTTGGCTCGGAGAATTTCCTCCGCCTGGATTTGTATATCTGATGCTTGACCGGTGACGCCACCCCACGGTTGATGAATCATAATCTTTGAATGAGGCAATGCGAATCGCTTGCCCTTAGTACCGGCAGCAAGGATTAAAGCAGCCCCACTGGCAGCCTGTCCGACACAATAAGTGGCTACATCACATTCGAGAAATTGCATCGTATCGTACACAGCAAGGGTATCATCCACCGAACCACCTGGTGAATTGATGTAAAGATGAATATCACGATCATTTGCCTTGGCTTGAAGTTCAAGCAATCGCATTATCAATCCGCCGGCAATTGCAGGAGTAATCTCACCCCAGAGGAAGACAATTCGTTCCTCAGCAAGTCGTTCCTCCAAGGTCATCTCACGCCGACGAACATATTCGGTGTATGCCATCGACTTATCCCTCTACAAAACCTTGCCCAATCTCTAAACTACCACAGGGCAACTCTATCATCAGATAATTTAACCCATTGCGAGGCAAAGATACCTTAGAACGATTATTCCTGTTTGCTTGCTGCATTGTTGCCTGACTTTTTACTGCCCTTTTTGCTGGCGCTCTTTTTACTCTTGACCTTGCTTGCTTTTTTCCGATCGGCAGACTTACCCTGCTTATCAGCTTCAGATGATGCCTTCGTCGATGAAGTTTCCTCTTCGGGAACTTCATCGACGATTTTTGCCTTCTCCAGCACCTTCTCTATCGCCTTTTCGGAACGAATCGTTGCGATAAGTTCTTCCAGGCTGCCATCATCGGTCATTTCACGCCGAAGTCGTTCAGGCCGACGATTATACCTTGCTGCTATCTGGGCGATGCGAGCGTTAACCTCGGCATCGTCAACTTCTATCTGCATTTCTTGAGCAAGTTTATCAAGAATGAAATACAATTTCATCTCAACGGCAGCCTGTTCGGATGCCTCCTGGCGGAGTTTCTGGAGATTTTCATCTATCTTTTCTCTCGGAACACCAAGGTTCAGCAGATTTATGTACCGTCTGGTAAGAATCCTATCAGCAAGCCGCTGAGTATGTTCCTTGGGCAATTCAAAATCGGTATTATCAAGCAGGAACTTCTTGACCTGTTCGTGCATAGATTGTCGCTGCTGGAAATTCGCCCGTGCTTCGAGGTCATCGCGGATTGCCTGGCGCAACTCAGACAACGAACCAAACCCGAGCCGCTCGGCGAAGGCATCGTTGAGTTCCGGCAACTCCAACCTCTTTACATCTTTGACTTCAAAGGTGATTTTCACCTGTTTATCGCGCCAATCTTCCCGCGGATGGGCAGCAGGAACCTTGGTGGAAACCTCGCACGTCTCACCAGCCCGGGCACCGGTAAGAACATCAGCAAGGTTTTCAATCGGTATACCTTCAACTTCCCCCGCCGCTACTCGCATCTCAGCGTTGGGAACTTTATGGTCAATCCCCTCGCCACTAATTACGACATCAGCCAGAATTACATCGTCCTTCTGAGCAGGTTTATCGGTTGGAACAAATCTGCCGTACCCGCGCCGATAACCCTCAAGGGCATCGTCAACCTGCTTATCCGTAATCTCAACAGACGGTCGGGTTATCTCGATGCCTTCATAATCGGGCAACTCAAACTCCGGTACGACATCAACCTCAAAACTGAAGGTCAAATCATCGTTTTCAGGAAGTTCTATCTCCTCTAACTTAATTTCAGGATTGCCAAAGGGTTTGAAATCAGCCTGTTTCAGTGCCTTATCCATTGCCTCAGCAACGACGGCATTGCGAACATCAGCAGCAATTTCCTTTCCAAATCGCTTCTCTATCAAACGTCGAGGCGCACGGCCTATACGGAAGCCCGGTATCTGCGCACTGCGTCCGAGTTCACCGAACATCTCATCAAACTTACTCTCTATCTTGCTCTTATCTACACGAACGGTCACCTTCCGCCTGAGCGTGTCAATCTCCTCGACCGTAACGGCATCGGGAGGAAGTTCTTCCTGCTCAGCCGGCGCTTGATTCTCATCAGCTACTGTGTCAGCTGCCTCGGTCTTTTCTGCCTCGCTTTCCTTTTGCTCTTTTGATGTCTTTTCCGTTTCTTCCACCATCATTTCCCCTATTATCTTACATTCATTATATCCATTTTAGCCGGGTTTATTTATGTCTGTATCTTCCAGATAATAACTTCGACCTTGAAAACTGTAAGCGATTTACTTCTGTCCGTCAACGCCTCATCGGATAAAATCAATCAAATCATCGTTGTTCACAGGAAGGCATGGTGCTAATGGTGCTATAGGTATATTGAC
>JAGHBS010000190.1 GCA_021160865.1 Planctomycetota bacterium
GATTATTGTGGTGGTTTTATCGGTTCTTGACCAGCAGGCTTTGCCTGGAAAGTTCCGGACGCAGAACATTATTTAGATACCGATAAAAAGCGTTGCCCGGACAGGCAGTTCTTGCCCCAGGGGCGTCGCGATGACCTATTACATTGGAGGGAGGAATGTTATACCGCTGCATTAGGAAAATCAGGAGTTTTTTCAAACTCCGAAGTTGTCTTGCTGATGGTAATTTCTTTGAGAAGTTTCCGACCAGACAGATACCGATACCGTAGTTGTTATATTCATTATTTGGAGTTCCGCCGCAATGTGCCCCCCATTTTTGCTTAACCCATCTGCTACCGACTTCAACTTTTCCATCCCTGCCACCGTGGCCGTTATCAATGACGAAATGATAGCCCATCTCATCCCATCCCCGTGCCCGATGAGCGCGATCAAACAATCTGGCTGAGCCGAACTCCGTGGCACTGTGGTGAATTACTATCCACCGCCAGGGTCTGGGGGGCGACGCAGGTATCCAGCTGGGGGGAATATCGCCCATCGAGATGTGTTCATGACGATTTTGATAGCGAATAGGGTAAGTATATCGAGAGTGATGCCTTGAAACATTCTCCTTCTGGAGGATTGAAAGCGTCGGTAAATTGGATATGACTATTTTGGGTTTTTCCTGACAACCGATAACCGTTATCGCTAATACAAACGAAATCCAGAGTAGTATTTGAATGCGGGGAGAGAGCCCTGTCCTGTTTATGCTGACCGAGTCATTCATCGTTCGTTTCCTTCCTCTTTGTAAATAAAACTTATCGGCTACAATGCCAAGAATTTTTTGAGAATTGTTTTGAATGACGACAAAGAAAAACATTTCTTACCTTACATGAGATTATTTTGCGTGGTTCTTCTTCCCGGATTGTAAATGTGTAAGACGATTTACGGGTTTGAAGGATTATTATCAGGTTAAAACCACATCGATTGTGTGGTAAGATAGAAATATATTTTTCAAGGAATGCCTTCTATGCTGGATATACCAGGGAAATCTATGGATAAATCTGTTGATGCCGAAAGGCCCGTACTGGCGCTTCCTTCGCTTGCTCAGGACGACCAGACGGAGAAGCAGCCCAAGCAGGTTGTCGCTCGGTATGGCAGGATGAACCAGCTTGGTCTATTTCGGCACAACCTTGATGGGGAGATAAAGCGTGGTGAGAAATTGGTTGTCCGCACGCCCCGGGGGACGGAGCTGGCAACCGCGCTTATAAACGTCGGCGGCGATGGCCTATGGAGTATCTCGCCTGAAAAACTGGAGGAATACGTCAATGCCAGTGGGCCTGACTACCCTATCTATCGTCATGGAAAGGTGCTTCGGGTTGCAAATGCTCAGGACATCAATGACCAGATGCATTTAGACAATTCAGCAAAGGAAAAAGCAGAATATTGCCGTCGGCAAGTTGAAGAACTTGGCCTGGATATGAAGATTATCATGGTGGAGCATCTGCTGGGGGGCGAGCGATTGATTTTCTATTTTACTGCCCAGCAGCGTGTCGATTTTCGTGAGTTAGTGCGGCGACTGGCGAGTCAATACCACACACGAATCGAAATGAGACAGATCGGCGCCCGCGATGAAGCAAGACTAATAGCCGATTACGAACGATGTGGTCAGCAATGCTGCTGTAAGGAATTCCTTAAACTTTTACGCCCAGTCTCCATGAGAATGGCCAAGATGCAAAAAGCTACACTCGACCCGGCGAAGATATCCGGACAATGCGGACGATTATTGTGTTGCTTGCGCTACGAAGACGCCACTTATCGCGAATTACAAGAAAGACTGCCAAAGAAAAATACATGGGTTAGAACGGCTGATGGAATAATTGGCAAGGTTGTCGAAACACAAATTCTTACCCAACTGGTGCAGTTATCGTTGCCCAATCAGGGATTAATCGTTGTGCCGAATGAAGAAATTGTCGAACGTGATATACCTGCTCCAGAAGTGGAACAAGAGATTCAACGAGAACCTACCAAACCCACCCTCCAGCCAATACTTTCATGGTATGCTGGTTTCGCTGATTCCTCATCCTCACTCAAAGACGAAAGTAAAGATGATAAAGATAAACTTGCTGCAATGGAGGAAGATACTGTAGTTCATCAGCAGGAGCCGCTTCAAAGTCAGCCTGCTTTGGAAGAGAAAAAATCACCTGCTGCCCAGCGGCGAAGGAAAGATAAGGAGCGTAAACCCTCTAAAAAGAAGTCGCAGCCTCGCAGACATCCCGGCGCTCTTACCATCGCACCAAGAGTGCATGATCCCGAATCTACGAGGCCTTCTACCAAAAGAAAGAGAAAAAAGAAGAAACGGCGACGATAATCATAATCTCACCTTTTTCTTCGATAAAGGATCTGGCTGAAAGGGTAAATCTGTTCGTATAAAACTGCACCTTCACTTATCTAACCTTGCCATATAAAGGGCTCTATGGTAGAACCTGCCGATTGATGATGAAGCAGACAGAACGAGAAACTGCAATATCGACCGCTTGTATGATTACGATGGTTTTTACAAGCGCTTCTGTACCGATTTTCCTTCGGTACTTTGTGGACTATCTTGATCCGTGGTGCGTCAATGCAGTGCGATATTCCACAGCTGCTGTATTGCTTTTCCCGTTTGTCTTCATCTTATCGAGAAGGGCGACGATTACGACCGGTGGGGATTGTCCTACCAGCAGGAATATCTGGCGATCAGCAATAATACCCTCGATAGTCAATATCATTGGCCAGGTGGGCTGGGCGCTTTGTCCATACTTCGGTGTCAAAGCGGCGATGATGTCCTTCGGCAGTAAATTATCGTTCTTGTTTACTACCCTTTTTGGCTTCCTGCTTGTTCCTACCGAGAGATTGTTAGCAAGAAAAACTTCCTTCTGGCTTGGTGCGATAATCTGTATCGCAGGTATAACTGTTGCGTCTATTCAAAAGATAATTTCTGAGGGAGTAGGATCAACAGCAGGTATGGGAATACTCCTGTTTACTGCTATGATGTGGGGGGCGTATGCAGTCTCTATTCGTAAATTCTTACCTGGCTTTCCTCGCCGATTAAGTTTCGCAGTGGTGAGTTTGTATACCTCCATCGGCTTAGTGATATTGATGCTCATCTTTGGAGATTATGCTGCTCTTGCTAAAATAAGCTTGAAAATATGGTTGTTATTAATAATCTCGGCAATTTTTGGAATTGCAATATCACATATCCTTTATTATCGCGGTATTCATGGGCTTGGACCTATAGTCGCTAATGGAATTTCAATGGTGACGCCGTTTCTGACCTATTTCGGAGCACTTATCATCTTAGGCGAACAACTTCGCCCGGTACGACTTATCGGTGGAATAGGCGTCATTACTGGCGGGGTGCTATTAGTATTGGCAAGAACACGAATCGAACGAGAGGAATCTCAAACATGCATCAGGCCTTAATCACCCAACATTTCAGATTTGTTCGAAGAAGCACCAATTATCGAAAATGATTTCGGTAGTAAAATACTCAATATAAAAGTTTCATCTTCTTTGATATAGTCCAAGATAATGGGCAAACCGAAAGTAATTTTCATGTCAGCGGCAGATGTTAGTGGCGACAGGCACGCTGCTGGCCTGATTGGAGCGCTGCGTCACCAACTCGACGATGTACGTTTTATCGGCATCGGTGGAGAATGGATGGAAAGGGCAGGATGTGAACTACTTGACAAACCAGTCGAACGAGCCAGTATGACCACGGGGGTTTTTGAACATCTCGGATACTTTAGGAGATTAATTCGGAAAGCAAAACGAGCGATAAAGCAAATCCACCCCGATGTACATATACCGGTAGATTCACCTGCAATAAACTGGCACTTAGCCCGTGCTGCTAAACGGAGTGGTATCCCTGTGGTTTATTATATTGCTCCGCAGACCTGGGCGTGGGCACCCTGGCGGGTAAGAAAGTTGAGAAAATACACCGATGCGGTGGCGTGCATCTTACCCTTCGAGCAGGATTATTTCCGCACCAGAGCCGTCAACGCAACCTATGTAGGACATCCACTGTTCGACGAACTACCTGCTGCTAAGCCACCTGATTTAGCATCTGCATATCAAACAGGACAATGGGAAATTGTACTACTTCCCGGAAGTAGGGAATCGGAGATAAAAAATCACACCCCAGGGTTAGTCCGTGTTATGGAGTTGCTATCGGAAAGGTACCCATCAGCCAATTTTACCATCACTGCTATAGATGAAGCATCAGCCGATACAATTCGGCAATCAGCCGGGCGGGGAGATTTACCCATCAGCACCGAAGATATCAATTCCATATTGAGCAGGTCGCATTTTGCAATCGTTGCCAGCGGGACGGTTACGCTTCAGGTTGCCCACTTCGGCTTGCCGATGGTAATCTTCTATCGTGTTTGGAAATGGGGTTATCGGCTCATCGGGCGATGGCTCATCCGCACAAAATATTTATCCTTGGTAAATATCCTTGCAGGTAAACAACTCGTTCCGGAATTGATGCCGTGGTTCGGAAATGTTGATGAGTTAGTCCGCCACGCTGATGCAATGCTGAAGAACCTCGATTATTTACAAACTGTTCAGAAGAAATTGCAAGACCTCGTCTCCCCCCTTCATGCCCCAGCTGGTACTACAGCAGCTGAAAATGCAGCTCGAGTCGTTATCGAAGCGATGCAAAAGAGGGCATAACGAATCGCAGCTGAAAATTTTCCGGCTAAAGAGCTAAGGAGGGTTTCCATTCTATTTGCTTTTGCTGATTGATTGTAAAACCTGACTTAGTTCCTCTTGCACACGGGCGATTTGGCTTTCGGTCATATTTGCAAAGAAAGGTAGTGCAATCGTGCGAGCAGCAACGTGCTCGGTGATGGGGAAATCGCCCGCCCTGGTCTTCAGCAACTCCTTTATGTAAGGCTGGAGGTGAATGGGAACAAAGTAATTACTACAGCCAATGCCGCGAGATTTGAGGGCTTCGAGGATTTCATCACGATTAGTCTGGGTAAACTCATCTGCAAGGCGGATAACATAAACGAACCAACTTGCGTTTTCGCGTTCTTCCATCGGGGGAAGGTGGATTAGCCCTTTGTCAGTCAGATTGGCAAGGGCATCGTCATACATTTTGGCTACCTTGCGTCGTTTGGTAAGTATCTCATCGAGACGACGCATCTGCGCTTCGCCCAAGGCAGCAGATATTTCACTCATTCGATAGTTGTATCCGAGTCTGGCGTGTGATAGCCAGGCGGTAGTGTCTCTGCCTTGATTCCGCATCGATACACATAAATTGCGGATATTTTCATCATCGGTGACGATCATTCCACCTTCACCGGTGGTAATCTGTTTATTGGGATAGAAGGCAAAGACGCTACAATCACCGAAGTTCCCTGCGGGTCTGCCTTTCAGGACCCCGCCAAGGGCTTCGCAGGAATCTTCAATCAAAGCGATATTATGTTTTTTCGCAATTCGCTCGTAAGCGTCAAAATGAGCGGTATTACCGAACACCTCTACCGGCAGGATTGCCTTAGTTCGCGATGTGATAGCCGATTCGATAGCAGCAGGGTTGACATTATAGGTTTCCGGATCGATATCGACAAACACAGGTTTGGCTCGTTCGAATAGGATGCAATTAGTCGTTGCGATGAAGGAAAACGGCGTGGTGATTACCTCATCACCTTCAGTGATGCCCAAAGCCCTGATGCAAAGATGAAGTGCACTTGTACCAGAGTTGACCGCGATGCCATACCTTCTACCTGCCCGAGCAGCAAGGAGCGATTCGAATGCCTCGGTTCGCGGTCCGATGCTTAACCGATCAGTTTTTAGCACGGCCAATACTGCTTCTCGCTCTGCATCGGTGATGTCAGGATTTGATAAGGGGATTAAATCCTGGTTCGTCATGGGTTTTGTACTTCCTGGTGTTGATGCTCTTTTGATGGCTTTTCTTCTGGCTGCTTTACTGATGGTGTTTCAGGTGGTACATAATCGTATGGATTGTACTCTGGAACGAGCCGTTTCATAGCAGCAATTATCCTATTTCTATCAGGGCAGTTTACCAATGTGCGGAGTTCGTTCAGAACGTCTTGAATTAAATCCCAATCGACTTCTCGATGTTTCCATATTTTTACCTTTGGATGGACTGTTGGAGCGATATCTTCACCATCAGTACGAAGTTCCTCGAAAAGTTTCTCACCAGGTCTGATACCGGTAAAGACTATATCAATA
>JAGHBS010000017.1 GCA_021160865.1 Planctomycetota bacterium
ATAGAAATACTTGATCGCCTTGTAGCGAATATGGATGTAGAAGTCTCCCAATCTATTGCAAAGAGCTTGTCCGAACGGGGGACAAAAATCCTTACCAGCACCAAGATCACCAATGTAGAGAAAACTACCAGTCGGATAAAAGCCTCATTAGATAATGGCGAGGAAATCCACGCAGAGCAACTTATCTCCGCCGTCGGCAGAAAGGCAAATATCGAAAATATCGGGCTTGAAGAAATTGGTATCGAAACGGCTGAAGGCGTTATCAAGGTTGATGAACAATGCAGAACCAACATTGAAAATATCTATGCCGTCGGTGATGTGGCTGAAAAGCGACAATATGCACACCTGGCAGCAAGAATGGGCATAGGAGCAGCAGATAATGCGTGCGGCATAGACGCCCGCGACGATAGAACCGTTGTACCAATAGGAATATACACCCATCCGGAAATCGCCGTCGTCGGCATGACCGAAACCCAGGCTCGTCAGTCGGGCAAGGACATACGCATCGCCAACTTCCCCCTCGCAGCCAATGGTCTTGCTCATGCGTACAACCAGACCGATGGGAAGGTGAAAATCATCGCAGAAAACCCTGAGGGAAAAATCCTCGGCGGACTTATCATCGCCCCGCACGCCACTGATGCGATACAGGAAATCGCCCTTGCCATACGGAAAAACCTCACCGTCGAAGACCTTGCCGAAACCATCCACCCGCACCCGACATTCGTCGAATCCATCGCAGGAGCAGCCGAATCCTTACTGGGACTGCCAATCCATACGCTTCGATAAAATCGATGACGGAGAAGACCTCGCAGGGTAAACTCTTTATCCGAAATGTGGAAATTGACCTACTTTGATCTTGGCAAAGTTCCCTATCAGCAAGCGTGCATAATCCAGCAACGGCTGGTCGAAAAGGTACTATCGGAAGGTAATTCACAAGCATATTTGCTTCTGCTGGAACATGACCCACCTGTAATCACGCTTGGCCGACGGGGCTCGTTCGACGATATCCTCGCAGATGAGGAAAAGTTGAAGCAAATGGGTATTGAGATTCACAAATCTACCCGAGGCGGACAGGTAACTTACCACTGTCCGGGACAGCTCGTCTGCTATCCCATAATGAAACTTATCAAACAAGGTAGAACCATTCACCGCTACGTCCACATGCTCGAAGATGCTATTATCCTGACGCTGAAGCACTTCGGTATTGAATCCCGCGCTCGCCCCGATGCCATCGGCGTGTGGGTGGGAGATGAAAAAATCGCCTCGATAGGAGTGGCGGTGTCGAGATGGGTCGCCTGGCATGGCTTTGCATTGAACGTATCGTCCGATTCGTTAGAATTATCTTCACTAATCGTCCCCTGCGGCAACCCTGCAGAGAAAATGACAAGCATGAGCAAGGTGCTTAACGAAACCATCCCCTTGCCGAAGGTAAAGCAATCAATGATAAAATCGATGATGGAGATATTCAGCTTTGAAGATGTTGAGGGAGGTAATCCCCAATGACATTGGGAAATTTGACCACAAAATCACCTCAGGTGAGGCGGTTTCCTACCTGGCTTCGGCGAGATATTCCACCGGCTGGTAAGATAAAACGGGTCAAGGGGATTCTGGCGGATTTGAATCTTCAGACTGTTTGCGTCAGTGCGCGATGCCCCAATCTGCCCGAATGTTTCAGCAAGGGTACAGCGACTTTTATGATTATGGGCGATACCTGCACGCGGGCATGTAAGTTCTGCGCGATAAAGAAGGGCAAGCCCGCTCCGCTGCGAGCAGATGAACCCCAAGCCGTTGCCCAAGCAGCAAAGTCGCTTGACCTCAAGCACGTAGTAATCACGTCAGTCACTCGCGACGATCTACCCCTTGGCGGAGCGGAGCATTTCGCAAAGACCATCAAGGCAGTACAGAATCAACTTCCCAACGCTACCATCGAAGTACTCACGCCGGATTTTCAAGGAAACCTCGATGCCATCGAAACAGTCATTCAGGCAAAGCCCGATGTGTTCAATCATAATATCGAGACCGTCCCTCGTCTTTACCCTTCAGTACGCCCCGGGACAAATTACGCCCGTAGTTTAGCGGTCTTGTCATACACGAAAGATTTTGCCGAAAAGACAGGAAAAAAGATTATTATCAAGAGCGGACTCATGCTGGGGCTTGGCGAGAGGCGTAAAGAAGTTCTCTCTGTGATGCGTGACCTTCGCAGTGTAGGATGCGACGTCTTGACGATCGGGCAATATCTTGCACCTTCGCCGAACCACCACCCAATAGTCAACTTCGTCGAACCGTCGCAATTCGATGAATACCGCGATGAAGGTTTAAAGATGGGCTTTTTAGCCGTTGCATCGGGACCGTTCGTCCGTAGCAGTTACAATGCTGCCGAAGTTTTACGCCAGGTAGCCGGCGGCGATAAGTGCATCAATGACACTTCCTTACCTGATTGACTTACAAATGTTATAGTTCAAGTATTCGGATAGCATTTTCACGAGCGACTTTCTGGAAGACCTCTTCGGAAATCTTTTTCTCATTACGGAGTTTCAGCAGGAAATCGACCAGGGGCGTAGGAGTATCAGGTTCGCAGATATCTGTACCGAACATCAGCCTGTCCTGAAACTCCGTGAGGAACTTCACAGCATAATCTTCATCGCGGGCAAGGGCATTGTAGCCACTGTTGGCGGATAAATCGCCGTAAAGGTTCGGATAGCGTCTAAAGAGTTTCGGAACAACGCCTTCTTCAACGATGGGATAATTTGGATATCCATCGCGATCTGCAGGCGTTTGAAGTGGTGCCATCTCTGCCCAGAATGGCTGGGAGTGTGCGAAAAACTTTAGTTTCGGAAAATCTCGCAATGCCCGCGCAAGCTGCGGTAAGCCTGGTTCATCATAGAT
>JAGHBS010000064.1 GCA_021160865.1 Planctomycetota bacterium
CTCGACACTCATATCTATCTGCGTGATACTTTGATTATCAACATAAATAGTGAACCCGCCCAGCTGATAACTCATCGGTATATACACCGCTACCTTACCATCGTCGTCGATAGGCGAAGTCGATGTCTTTATACCGAGTAAATCTATCTGAGTACCAGGGATGCGATATCGAACGACTTGGCCCATCTGTCCAGCACCACCGGCGAAAACCTTCAGGACATCTCGCACCGATTCGTAAATCGTTTTTACAATTGGCAATCGTGAGAAAACTTTCTCAAGCGTGCGAAAAAACCATCTGAACAACCACAGATGCGTCAGCAGCCCGATAACATAAACACCGATGAGCAGAAACAGCACCCCCGCACCGGGAAACCACCAATTAACTACACTCGGAGCAATCGATTTAATTATTCTACTGGCGATATTATCAAGACCCCTCCCTGCCCACCAGATTGCATAACCCGTTACCGCAATCGGTGCCAATACCATCACACCAGATAAAAATATCCGCAAATGCCTCTTCATAACAAATCTCCTATCTTGCTATAAGGAAGTTTCAGTTTCTATCAGAAATAATCACCCACTACTTACTAAGACGCACGCCAAAATCAGCCAAAGCCGCTTCTTGATCATCATAGAAACTGAACATCTTATCCAGCTGAGTTATCTTGAAGGGTTTTCGTAAATCCTTCCGAAGTCCGGAAATCGCTATACGTCCATTGATAGCCTGTGCCTTCTTTTGAAGGGTAATAAGAACACTCAATAAGGATGAGGAAATGACCTTCACATCAGAGAAATCCAACACAATCTTACGGCTGGCTTTGGCATCTACCAATTCATAAAGCCGTTTGCCAATAGTCTCTATTGCCTGCGAATTCAGGATAGAAGCATCAATCAACTTAACCACTACTACATCTGATATATCGTGAATAATAAGGTCAGCAGTGGACATCTTCGCTCCTTCAAAACTCCACAGGGTTTTATTTCAAACACAAGACAAACCTTCCACTCAGCCAAACATTTCGTACATATCCAGCCTGAAGTTAATATCGGGATATATTCGATAATCGGTACAAGTTATCTAACAACATGGTTTAGCGGGGAAATGAAATCTTGCCACTCACCTTTCTTATCTCCGTCAATCAAATATTTTAGGCAAATTACACTCGCATAATCGCACACATACAAGAGCAAAGATTTTGCATCAGGGAAATATAAATCGTAATGTTCCGATAGGATATATCCATTATGAAAAACACACAGGAAAGAGAAATTGTAGATTGTCAGGAGGGAAGAAGATCATGAGATACCGCGTCCATTACAAGGATAAGAAAAGGAACGATGAACGGCTTGTTATGGAAATCGAGGCTGCTTCACCGCAAGGTGCCGTCATCAAGTTCCGCCACGTTCATAATAGTGGTAATGGTGATTCAAACAACGATGCCGAAGTTATAAGCGTCTGTCCAATCCCTTCACCCACGAACATGAGTGGAATAATGTGAGCAAAGCCACTAATTTATAAGCTCCCGATAATCTTGCAGGCTATCAGGAAGCCAACCCATGCAAGGAAAATCCCTGCTAAGATAGCGTATTTCCACCAACTCGGCCGGCTTGTACGATCAGGGATTCCATCTATCACATCAACGGGCTTGGTGATTTTGACGCTGGGGTGGTTTGAATGCGGTTGTTTATCGCGCGATTTACTGATCCTCCGATTTTTACCTCCAACGGCGTTCATAATTCCTCACCCAAACTTGATGGCCCGAATGCCTCATCAAAATCATACACGTCGCGAAAGTCCTCCAGCTTGTCCTCCTCGGTCTTCTGCCAAAGCCCATTCTCGGTAAGCAGAAAGACCATCCGCCCAAAATCCAGCGTCGAATTGATACCCCATCGTTTCAAAACAGTCCTCGCCAATAGCCCCCAACGCTCAATGGCTTCATCTCTAAGGGCATAACAAAGTTGCTGACCGGTTACATGATGCGGACCTTCCTCACGTTCAGCCCGCTCGCCATAAACCTCTTTCACAGCCCGCTTCAAACCGTCCTGTAGGAACATGAATGCCTCAAGAGGATACCTACCATCCTCCCGCACAATGGTTTCCAAATCTTTTGGAGGGTTGTCTTTCATATCTTGCGTGGAAACAACGAAACAGGTCCAGAAACACCCATTCCGGGACGAATCTGCCCAAATTCAACCGCTTCATCGGTTAGTTCGACCTGATCTTGCGATATTCCCAGATGAGCCAGTCCTTCAGCAGCCTTGTCCGGCATGAAGGGGGTTAAGTAAAAAAGGGCTAAGCGCACCATCTCGGCACAGGTGTAAAGGATGGTTGCAATGCGCTCCTGCTGATCAGGCTGACGGGCAAGTTTGAACGGCTCGGTCTTATCAATGTACCGATTTGTCGCTGTGGTAAGATCAAGAACGGCTGTTATGTAATCACTGAATTTACAATCAGTTATCATATCATCTGCCTGACTTTGAAGTTTGCGCAATGGCTCGCTCAGGAACTCTGCCTCAATGCCTATAAGTTCCCTTTGGGCAGGGGAGGGAATTTTACCATCAAAGTATCGACCAATCATATTAACCGTTCGGGAAAGAAGATTGCCGATATCATTAGCCAATTCATTATTATACCGCATCTTGAAAGCGTTGAGGGAGAAATCGCCATCAGCACCAAAGGGTACTTCCCTCAGCAGAAAATACCGGAATGCATCAGGACAATAATCCGTGCAAATCTGCTCTATCGTATCGAATGAGATAAAATTACCCAAACTCTTGGACATCTTTTTACCTTCCGAGGTCCACCATCCATGGGCAAAGATGGTTTCAGGCAGGGGCATTTCTAACGCCATCAACAAAGCAGGCCAATATACCGCATGAAACCAAAGAATATCCTTGCCGATAAGGTGAATATCCGCCGGCCAGTACTGCGATGCCTTTCCATCAAACTCATCTCCAATCTCCGGTATCCCCAGGGCGGTTATGTAATTGCTCAAGGCATCAATCCAGACGTAAACGGAATGTTCCGGATCATTTGGCATAGGGACACCCCAGCCATCGAGTTTGGCGATCTGTCTGGAGATGCTCAAATCCCCTACACCCTGGCGGAGTTTGCTCAATATCTCGTTTCGCCGTGACTCCGGCAAGATGAAACGCTCATGAGACTCAATATACTCGATAAGTCGATTAATCCACTTACTCAAGCGGAAGAACCAACTTTCTTCGCTATATCGTACAAGGGGTTTACCGCTGATAGCACTTTTATAGTTATTCTGGGCAGCAGTAAAGTCCGTAACAAACTCTTCTTGCCCCTCGTCATACCATCCTTCATATTTTCCACGGTATATCTCGTCCTGCTGCAGCAATCTTCGAATAATCTCCTGCACCCGCTTTTCGTGCCGTTGTTGCGATGTACGGATGAAATCATCGTTTGATATGTTTAGCAGTTTCCAGAGTTCCTTAAATCGCACAACGACTGAGTCAGCCAGTTCTGCCGGGGTAGTACCTTTCTCTCTTGCTGCCTTGACAATCTTGATACCATGCTCGTCAGTTCCGGTCAGGAAGAAAACATCCCTGCCTCGCAGACGATGATACCTTGCAAGGACATCGGCAGCGATTGTCGTATAAGCATGGCCGATGTGTGGTTCATCGTTTACATAATAGATAGGTGTCGTAACGTAAAATTTCTCACTCATTTTCACACCTTACTTTCAGAAGCTATCGTAAATCCTATTAGCATCGCCGAGATAACGCTAAAGTCAAGGTTGAATTGCCAATTTCAATCGAACACCGTTTATCTTCATAGCATCTTCATAGTATATAGGCACATTTGTATGCTGACTTTCATATCGCAATTAATCAATGCGATGACAATTGGAGCTGTGTTAAAACCTGTATAAGCGCAAATGTAAATTTTTCTACTCGACACGTTTATATCTGGACGAAAGGTATATGTAAATATTAAGGTTAGAATCAGCGGCAATAATACGAGGGCTTGGAAAGTGAAAGTTCTTACCTATATCTGCTCGATCTCTTTGGTGGGGCTAACTGCTACACTTACCACCTGTTCAGTCCGATTGCCCCAACCCAGCCTATCGCGTCAGGAACAGGCTAAGCTCCAGATGCTTTCTTCACAGCTAACCGATCGCAACAGGAGCAAACAAGCCAGAATAGAAGCAGCAAAACTTTTGCTCCAACGCAATTATCCCCGGGCAATCCGCATCCTGCAGGAGCGGCTGATTGATAACTCTGACCCTACCTGTCAGATAGCAATCTGTCAGGCAATCATTCAAACTGGAATTGCACGGAAGCAGTTTGTCGCACCACTGTTGGCGATATTAAAAAACTCTTCCAATCCTGCTGTCAGGGCATCGGCTGCTGATGCATTAATTGTCCATAAGCGCTTTGGTAGTCTTGACAGGATGATAGAACTTCTCACGGATCGTAAAACGAATTCCAATACTAAAATTACCATTATCTCCGTGCTTAGCAAGACGCTGGATAAAAGGGCTGTTGAAGCGTTAGTTGTCCTCACTGCTGACCGTGATAAATCAGTTAGACACTCTGCCTGTATGGCATTAGTTGAGATGACCAATATTACCACCTTCGACGAGGATTCTAAAAAGTGGAAATCATGGTGGGAAAACAACAAGCAAAAATCTGATGAAGCCTGGACGATGGAACTTGCCAAAAACCTCATCCGTCGAAACATTGCTTTGAACAGCGAGAATTTCAAACTTCGCCAACGCCTTGCAAATACGATGGAAGAACTCTTCATTACAACTGCACCAAAACGACGAGACACACTCATCCTGAAGATGCTAAAGGATAAATTAGCCGAGGTACGGCTGGTAGGGATAAAAGCAGCAAAGCAGTACATAAACGCTGGTGCAAAACCTTCAAAAGAACTCCGAAAGGAAATTCTTGCAAAAA